>SBFT01000045.1 GCA_006227805.1 Paracoccaceae bacterium | reverse complement strand
TGCGCAGCGCCCAGGGCAGGATGCCCTCGTGGAACTCGGTCACCTGCTTGCCGTCGCGCAGCTTGATCGCGTCCTTGCCGATCAGGTCGATCCGGGAAATGTGGCTGTCGAGGTTGACGCGCACCGTGGGCCAGTTCAGCCGGGCCGCGACCTGTTCGATATGGGTCGACTTGCCGGTGCCGTGATAGCCCTGGATCATCACGCGGCGGTTGTTGCGGAAGCCCGCCAGGATCGCCAGCGTCGTGTCGGGATCGAACTTGTAGGTGTGATCCATCTCGGGCACGCGGTCGGTCGCCTCGGCAAAGCCCTTCACGATCATGTCGGTGTCGATGCCGAACACATCGCGGACCGAGATGTCCTCGGTCGGTTTCGCCTTCACGTCGATGGTGCCGTCAGCCATGGGATATCCTCGTGTTCCTGCCGGGTGTCCTGCGCCGCACCCGGCGCGCCTGCAGGCTGTTTCCAAGCCCGCCTCTGGTGCAACATATTCCCCCGACACGCAAGGGGAAGGGCGGGAAAGTGATGAGTCCAGACCCCGGGCGCGTCAGTCCCGGAAGTTGCGGCTGGCCTTCAGCTGGTCCCAGGCCCAGACGACCTGCTGCAACTGGTCTTCCTGGCTGCGGTCGCCGCCGTTCATGTCGGGATGCAGGACCTTGATCAGCGACTTGTAGGCGCGGCGGATCTCGGTCTTGGTCCAGCTCTCCTGTGCTTCGAGGATGTCCAGCGCCCGCTTTTCGGTGGGCGGCAGCTTGCGGCCCTGCTGCGCGCGGCCGGGATTCTGGGTGGCATTGGCACCGAGTATCTGGTGCGGGTCCTCGATCCCCAGCCGCGACCAGGCGCGCGCCTCGGGGTTGCCCATGGGCTTGGTGGCGCGTTCCCAGACCTTGTCGCGCGATTGCTGGGCGTTGATCTCGGCCTCGGTCACGCCTTCGAAGAAGTTCCATTTCTGGTTGTATTCGCGCACATGCGCCTGGCAGAACCAGAAGTAATCGTCCAGCACGTCCGGCGCCTTGGGCGCCCGGAACAGGCCCCGTTCCTCGCAGCCTTCGTGGTCGCAGGTCCGCACCGAAGTGTCGACCGCTCCTGACATCGCCCTGCGTCCGCGCGGGTTCTTCTTCTTCGACGACGAAACCGACATGTCGAAGCCGAACGGATCGGGCTTGGTCATCGCTGGACACCTTTCACTCGGCTGGGGGCCTTCCGACGCGCGGGTTGCCTTTTCGACTCGGGAGCCAGAGTTTAGTCTGTGGGACGAAAGATAGAAGAGGGGCCGGTGAAATTCTTGTCCCCCGAACCGAGGGAGCGCCCATGAAGATCGCCGACCAGATCGCCCGCAAGCTGACAGACGCCTTCGCGCCCAGCCGCCTCGAAGTCGTCGATGACAGCGAGCGTCACCGGGGTCATGCGGGATATCAGGAGGGCGGCCAGAGCCACTTCAACGTCGTGATCCGCAGCCCGCGTTTCAAGGGCCTGTCGCGGCTGGCGCGGCACCGGGCGGTGCACGACGCGCTGGGCCCCGAGCTGATCGGACGCATCCACGCCCTGGCCCTCGATATCGGCGAGTGATCAGGGCGCCGGGCGTGCGCCTGCGTCCGGTGCGCCCTCGGGCCGGGCGGGCGCCGTTCCGGAAGCTTCGGGAGCGACCGTCGCCAGCGGGCGCGGGTCGAATGCGTCCATCTCGCCCCGGCGCGCGCGCCGGAAGATCAGGACGTTGCGCCATTGCGTGGTCGAGCCGGTCAGGCCCTGGCGTTCGTCGCTGGGAAGAAGTTCGGCCCGCTGATATTCCCAGCCCTCGGCCGCCATCGTGTTCATCAGGCTTTCCAGCGCCAGCGCGAAACGCCCCTCCGGTGTCTTGACGCCCTTGGCCTTCTCTCCGCGCCGGGGCGCGGGCACCACCTTGTACTCGTATCTGGTCATCGTCCCTCCCGGTCCGGGGCGACCTTAGCCCAGGCCCGTCCGCAGGGCCAAGGGGGTTTAGCGCCGCACGATCCCGATGCGCCGACCCGCGCGTTCGGGGCGCGGCAGGGCGGCGTGCGCCTCCAGCACGGCCTGCATCCGCGCCAGCACGTCGCGCGGCGCGGGCGCGACGCGGGGGCCCGACATGTCGATGTGAAGGCCGAGGCCCTCGCCCGTGGCCGAGAGCCAGCCATCCTCGTGGTGGAGGTGCTGGAAGAAGTGGAAGCGCTTCTCGTCCATGTCGAGCAGTTGCGAGGTGACGTGGACGCGGTCGCCTTCCTTCAGTTCCCGCAGGTAGCAGACGTGGAATTCGGCCGAGAAGGTGCTGAAGCCGCGGGTCTTCGGATAATCGGGCCCCATCCCGAATTCGGCGAAGAGGTCATCCGCGCCGCGGTCGAAGAGGACGTTGTAATAGGCCATGTTCAGGTGGCCGTTATAGTCGATCCATTGCGGCTCGACGATCATGGTGCGGGACTTGAAGGGGGCGATTTCCGGCATGGTGAGGGTCCTTTCCGGGCCGCAGGATGGCGGGCTTGCCGGGGAAAGGCCAGCGCGGGCATCCCGGGATGGGTGCGCTCGCCCTTTCATTGAATTTCAATGGCTTGTGATCGCGCTTTGATTGTTCGTTGATTTTTGCCCCCGATCCTGCCCCTGATCCGGGCAACCCGAATCTCCCGTTTGGCCGACGCGGGGCCGTCCTGGCCCGATCTTCCGGCAGGCAACAATCCTTGCCGCAAGCGGCCTTTGTCCATGCATTTTCTACAGAAATCGGCTCTGGTCGCATTCCTGCCGGATTCTCTTTGACCTTGGGGCGAAATCATGGCGACTGGAAGGCGATAGTGTGGGCGGTTCAATTGCCTTTTGGACATTCCGCGGTTGTCTTGGGGAGACGTAACGATGAAGAACTTGATTGCAGGCGGGATCACCGCAATAGGCCTTGCACTGGCCGCATCGGCGGCAAGTGCCGCGACGGTGACGATCACGCTGACCGAGATCGACCGCACCAACCTTGCGGCTGCGAATGCCCAGGTGATGTCGTTCATCGGCGGCGGCACGACCATCTTCGAAAGCTTCGAGACCCAGACGCCCGGATCGTCGCGCAACCCCGTCACCTCGGTGGGGTCCTTCACCGGTCTGGGAACCGCCGGTTCGGGCTCGACCGCGGTCAGTTGCGGCGGCGCCGCCGTGGGCGACGGCGCCTGCGTGAAGCCCGCGGGCAGCGCCGGCGGACGCTTCGCGACCGATGGCCAGAACTGGCTGGACAGCAACGACATGGAGTCGATCCTCTGGACCATTCCGGGCCCCGATGGCGCGCCCTTCGCCGCGATCACCCGCATCGCCTTCCTGCTGACCGATATCGACGACGTCGACTGGGTCCGGTTCAACATCCAGGCCGGGGGCGATGCGATCGGCAGCACCCAGAACTCGGTCAGCGGCGGTCTGCGGGACGGACGCCTGCACCTGGTCACGATGGACTTCAGCGAGGCCGTGCGGAACGTGGCGATCACGATGACGAATGGCCGGAACGACGGCTTCGGCATCGACTCGGTCGGCGTCGCCGTGGCCCCGGTGCCGCTGCCGGCCGCGGGCTGGCTGATGATCGCGGGACTCGGTGGCCTGGCCGCCCTGCGCCGCCGCCGCAAGGTTTGAGAACAAGTCTTTTTCGATGACGCAAGGCGGCCCTTCGGGGCCGCCTGTTTGTGCGGGGGGATCACCGCGCAGTTCGGGGTCTCCGACCCCTCACAGCCCCAGCTTGGCCGCCACGATCTGGTTGACCGCCGCGGGGTTGGCCTTGCCGCCGGTGGCCTTCATCACCTGGCCCACGAACCAGCCTGCCAGCTTCGGGTTGGCCCTGGCCTTTTCGACCTGGGCGGGGTTCTCGGCGATGACCTGGTCCACCGCGGCCTCGATGGCGCCGGTGTCGGTGACCTGGCGCATACCCCGCGCCTCGACGATCTGGGCGGGGTCGCCGCCTTCGGTGTAGACGATCTCGAAGAGGTCCTTGGCGATCTTGCCGCTGATGTTGCCGCGGCCGATCAGGTCGATGATGCCGCCCAGTTGCGCCGGGCTGACCGGGCTGTCGGCGATGCCGTGGTCTTCCTTCTTCAGGCGGCCGAAAAGCTCGTTTATGACCCAGTTCGCGGCCTGCTTGCCGTCGCGGCCCCGGGCGACCTCCTCGAAATAGGCGGCGGAGGCCACATCGGCGGTGAGCACGCTGGCGTCGTAATCGGTCAGGCCGAAATCGGCCATGAAGCGGGCCTTCTTGGCGTCCGGAAGTTCCGGCATGCGGTCGGCGATGTCGTCGACCCAGGCCTGCTCGATCTCCAAGGGCAGGAGGTCGGGGCAGGGGAAGTAGCGGTAGTCGTGCGCCTCTTCCTTCGAGCGCATCGAGCGGGT
>SBFT01000347.1 GCA_006227805.1 Paracoccaceae bacterium | reverse complement strand
GCCGAGGATTTCCCGGCCTTCATCGTCAACCGCATCCTGATGCCGATGATCAACGAGGCGGTCTACACGCTCTACGAAGGGGTGGGGTCGGTCGAATCCATCGACAAGGCGATGAAGCTCGGGACCAATCACCCGATGGGGCCGCTGGAACTGGCGGATTTCATCGGGCTGGACACCTGCCTTGCGATCATGAACGTGCTGCATGACGGGCTGGCGGATACCAAGTATCGCCCCTGTCCCTTGCTGACCAAGTATGTCGAGGCGGGCTGGCTGGGCCGCAAGACGCAACGCGGCTTCTACGATTACCGGGGCGAGGTGCCGGTTCCCACGCGCTGAGCCGGAAAGTAGCAAACTTTCCGGTCCGTTTTCTTCGCAAGAAAACGGGCGCCTCAGTCCGATGTCCGGCCCAGCGCCAGCGTGTGTTCGCGCAGCCAGGCCATGAACCCGCGCGGGTCGGTTTCGAGGCGCGCCATCTGCTCATCCGTCAGCGCGGGTCCGATGATCGGGGCCTGCGGCTTGTTGCAGGACCGCACGATCTCGTGCAGCAGAAGGCCCTGGCGCAGAACCGGCGAGACGCGGTTGGCGATCTGGTAGGCGCGGGAATTGTGGCCGGGGAAGTAGATCGGCACGACGCGCGCGCCCGATCGGCGGATCATCTTGGCGGTGAAGACGTTCCACTCGCGCTCCTGCGGGGGGCCGAACCAGCTGTCGGAGGACATCACGACGCCCGAGGGGAACAGCGCCACGACCCCGCCCTGGCCCAGGTGATCCATCGCGCGGCCGCGCATCTCGACCATCTTGCGCTGGGCGTCGGGGTCATGGGGGAAGGGCACCGGGATCATGAACGAGGTCGCGGCCTCGTCGAGACCGGTCAGCACCGACCGCGTGAGGATGCGGTAATCCTGGCGCACGCGCCCGATCAGCTCGGCCAGGATCATGCCGTCGACCATGCCGTGCGGATGGTTGGCCACCACGACGACAGGGCCGGTTTCCGGGATATGGGCGATCTGGTGATCCGGGGTCAGAAGGTCGATCCCCATCGTGTTCAGCGCACCGCGCCAGAACCGCTGGCCGCGGTAGTTGGCGTTCTGCTTCTCGAACCTGTTGACCATGCGCAGGATGGTCAGCTTGCCCGTCATCCACTCGATCGCCTTGATGGTCAGAGACGTCCAGCGGTCATCGAAACTGTTGGCATAGGTCAGCGAACGGCGATCGTAGATCTCGCCGGTGTCGGCGGGATTGGCAGGGCCGCCGCGGGCGGCATGTCTTGCATCGTCTTGTGCCGTATCCACCACCTGCTTCACCCCCGCACGCGCAGCGGCATCACGCCGGCGCAGCTCTCCCTCAGGCGTCTTCCCCGAAGCGGTCGGCCACCAGGGCCTCCAGCGCATCGGCGAGCGCCTCAGCATCCGGTCCAGACGTCTCGACGTCAATGGTCGAGCCCTTGGCAGCCGCCAGCATCAACAGTCCCATAATACTGTCGCCCGACGCAGACAAGCCATCGCGCGAGACCTCGGCCTTCGCGTCGAAGGCTTCGACCACCTCGACCAGCTTGGCCGAGGCGCGGGCGTGAAGGCCCTTCTCGTTGATGATCTTCAGCGCACGATGGACCATGGGCGATTGTCTTTCCACTGTCTTTGCATCCCGAGACCGCCTGGGGTCTAGTGCCCCACGTTCTGGCTGTCGATGTATTTCTTGCCCGCTTCCAGCGCGGCGCGCACGGCGTCGGGCACCGACTTGTGGCGGCTTTTCGCCAGCTTGATCAGCATCGGCAGGTTCGCGCCGTAGACGATGCGCCGGTTGTCCGGCGCGCAGGCCCTCAGCGACAGGTTCGAGGGCGATCCCCCGAAGAGGTCCGTGACCACCACGACACCGTCCCCGGTATCCACCGCGTCGGCGGCCGCGCAGATCTCCAGCTGCTTGGCGGCGCGGTCATGGTCGGGCTCGATCGAGATCGCCCGGATGCCGATCTGCTGTCCGACCACATGTTCGACGGCGGCCAGGTATTCCCGGGCCAGCCCTCCATGCGCGACGATCACGATCCCGATCAATCCGGCCTCTTACCCGTTCCGGCGCCGTTCCAGTTCCCGGTGCCTAATTGACACTTGCCGCCCGTCTTCCGCAAGGGCCGCCGCCAAAGCTTCCGCTAGGGCAACCGAGCGATGTTGCCCGCCGGTGCAGCCGAATGCGATCGACAGATGGGATTTCCCCTCCTCCAGATAGGCCGGCAGAAGCAGCCGCGTCAGGTCGAGGACCCTGTCGAAGAAGGGCGCATAGCGCGGATCGGCCGTCACATGGGCCTGCACCCGCGCGTCCCGCCCGTCCAGCGCGCGCAGGTCGGGTTGCCAATAGGGATTCGACAGGAAACGGCAGTCGAACACCATGTCGAGACCCCGCGGCAGGCCGCGCTTGTACGAGAAGGACTGCACCGACAGGGCCAGGTCGCGGCCGGCGCCCAGCGCGTACCAATGCTCGATCTCCTCGCGCAGCTGGTGGACGTTCATCTCGGAGGTGTCGATCAGCGTGTCGGCCCGCGCCCGGATCGGCCCCAGGAGATCGAGTTCCCGTTCCACCCCGATCTCGGGGCTTTCGGCGGGCGACATCGGGTGCCGGCGGCGGGTTTCCGAGAAGCGGCGCAGCAGGACATCGGCCCGGCAATCGAGGTAGAGCACCGACAGGCCCGCCGCGTCGTCGCCCGACAGGGTGTCGATCGTCTCGATCAGGGCCGCGACCGAAAAGTCGCGGTTGCGCGTGTCGATGCCCAGGGCCAGCGGGCGCAGTTCGGCCGTCAGGCGCGAGACGAGATGCAGCGGGATGTTGTCGATGGCCTCGTAGCCCAGGTCCTCGAGGACATGGATCGCCGTCGAGCGGCCCGCGCCCGAGGGTCCGGTCACAAGCACGATGCGCGCTTCGGCCGATGCGGTGCGGGCGCCCTTGGGCCGGGCGGGGCGGGGCTGAGGGGTCACGGGGTGCTCCATTTTCCCAGCATGACATATTGCCGGATCGCCGCAGGAAAATGGGGGCTTTCGACCTTGTGAAGCAAGGGCAGCGCGACGCCCGCGATGTCGGTGGCGCGATCGGGGGGCAGGCGCCGGCCCTCCACCCGGACCACGGCGACGCCCGCCACGACCCAGGCGGCCTTCAGGCCTTCGTCGCGCAGGAAGCCGAAGCCGAGCGCCTCGATCATGCCGGCGATGGCGGCAGGGGCGCGGGCGACGAGATCCGCCCCCTCGACCCGCAGGGCGGTGCGGTCATCCGAGACCAGCACCGCGCCCAGCGCCATCAGCTGCAGGCCCAGCCCTGACTTGCCCGCGCCCGAGGCGCCCCGGATCAGCACCGCGCGATCGCCGAAGGCGACGGTCGTGCCGTGGAGGATGAGGTCGGGATCGGGGGTCTGCGCGGGCCCGGACATGCCGGCCTAGATCGGCAGACCGACGACGAAACGCGCGCCCAGCGGGTCCGAGGTGATGTCGGCTTCCGAGGGGCGGATGTTCTCGGCCCAGATCACCCCGCCATGGGCTTCCACGATCTGCTTGGAAATCGCCAGGCCAAGCCCCGAGTTGTTGCCGAAATGCTGTTCGGGCCGCTGGGAATAGAAGCGCTTGAAGATCTTCGTCAGCGCCTCTTCGGGGATGCCGGGCCCGGTATCCTCGACCACGACCAGAACGCGGTTCTCGCGCTTGCGGGCCCAGACGCGGATCGCGTCGCCATCCTCGCAGAAGGAAATCGCGTTGGTGATCAGGTTGACGAAGACCTGGGCCAGCCGCGCCTCGAGCCCGTTCACCAGGATCGGCTTGTCCGGCATGTCGGTGATGAAGTCGATGCCCTTCGAGCGCGCATCCTCGCCCAGGTACTGGGTCAGGTTGCCCAGCATCTGAAGCAGGTCGAACTGCTCTTCCTCTTCCTTGACCAGTTCGCTGTCCAGCCGCGAGGCGTTCGAGATGTCGCTGACCAGCCGGTCCAGGCGGCGCACGTCATGCTCGATCACGTCCAGCAGCCTTTCGCGCTGATCCTCGCGCTTGACCATGCGCAGGGTGCCGACGGCGCTGCGCAGGGATGCCAGCGGGTTCTTGATCTCGTGCGCGACGTCGGCGGCGAATTGTTCGTTCGACTCGATCCGGTTGTAGAGCGCCGAGACCATGCCGCGCAGCGCGCCCGACAGGCGGCCGATCTCGTCGGGCCGCGCGGTCAGGTCGGGAATGCGGATGCGGCTGGGACGCTTGCGCCCGGTGTCGCGGTCGCGGCCCAGCTCGACCGCCTCGGCCAGGTCGGCGAGCGGGTTCACGATGGTCGAGGCCAGCACCAGCGACAGGCCGATCGACACCATCGTGGCGATCAGGAACATCTGCAGCATCCGCTC
>SBFT01000314.1 GCA_006227805.1 Paracoccaceae bacterium | reverse complement strand
ACCACGACCGCATTGGACAGACCGGCCTGGGCCGAGAGGTCCTTCATCGCCTCGGTCTCGTAGGCGTTCAGGCGGCAGCCCAGCGTGGTGAAGACGGGCGCGCCCATCTCAGAGGCCCGCAAGGAATGCAGGTGTCAGCACGCCTGAAAAGACATGCGCCGTGGGCCCGGTCATCCAGACGCCGTCCTCGGCCCAGTCGACGTGCAGCGTGCCCCCGTCCAGATCGATGCGCACGCGCCGCCCCGTCAGCCCGCGCCGCGCCGCCGCCACCGCCACCGCGCAACTCGATGACCCCGAGGCCAAGGTCACCCCCGCGCCGCGTTCCCAGACCCGCATTCGGATATGGTCGGGCCCGACGATCTGGGCCACCTGCACATTGGTGCGTTCCGGATAGAGCGGGTGATGTTCGTAACGCGGTCCGAAGGTTTCCAGCGGGATCACCTCGGCATCCGGGACGAAGAAGGTGCAATGCGGATTGCCCATGCCGGTGGCGACCGGGTCGCCCTCGATCGGCAGGTGAAGGGTGTCCATCGCTTCCGCCAGGGGTATCTCGTCCCACAGCAGCTGCGGCTGGCCCATGTTGACCGCCGTCAGGCCGCCGCCTGCGTCCCGGGCAAACAGATCGCCGCGTGCCGTGGTCAGGTGCAGATGATCCGCGCCCGTCTCGTTCATGACGTGCCGCGCGATGCAGCGCGTGGCGTTGCCGCAGGCGGCCGACGGCGACCCATCCGCGTTCCAGAAGGTCAGGTGGACGTCGCCCTTGCCCGTCGTCATCACCGCAAGCTGGTCGAAGCCCACCCCGCGGTGCCGGTCCGCCAGCGCCCGTGCCAGGGCCGGCGTGATCGCGACCGCCCGCGCGCGCGCGTCCACGACGACAAAGTCGTTGCCCAGCCCATGCATCTTCATGAAGGGCAGCCCGGTATCCGCCTGCGTGACCATGCCGCGCATATAGCCGCGCGGCGCACATGAATCCAGTGTGACATCCGCTCGGGCCCTTTTCGGCTTGACCCCCGGCGCCCCTTTACCTAGTTAGCCCGCCGAACGGGGCCTTGGCCCCGCGCGCGACTTACCGGTTGATCCCGTCCCCGGGTTCGGCGTAGAGAGCGCAGACCGGAGGCCCTGAGTCGCCGGTGAGAAGTGGGCCGTTAGCTCAGTTGGTAGAGCAACTGACTTTTAATCAGTGGGTCGCAGGTTCGAATCCTGCACGGCTCACCACTTCCCCGAACAGGATCGATGCCGCGATCTCCGGGCCGGGCCTGGCAGTCGCATTTTGAACCGGCAGCGGCTAGCCCGGGCTGATCAGCAGCATGATCCCGGCGACCGCAAGCGGCGACAGGATGATGGCGACGCGCGCCTGCGCCCCAAGGCGGGACCGCGACAGCCACGTGACCAGGGGCGCCAGGAAGCACCAGGCCATCATGATGACGTAGAACACCGCCTCGGGCATCATGGGCCCGGTGTTGTAGACCCCTTGCAGGACAAAGCCGGACACCGCGATCAGCAGGACGCCCAGCGCGACATCGGCCAGCCCCGCCAAGACAAGGAATGCACGCACGACCCGCCCCCCGGCATTTGCGAACGGCGGCAGTATATGACGCCGGCATCGAACTTTCACTCCTCGTATTGCGCCGGGGAAGGGCGCGGCGGTCGCCATGTGGATCACAAAACCAACCATGCGGTCGATTTTTCTCGAAAATAGTTACAAACGCTCTTCTGACCGGCCCGCGCTTTCCGCATAGTCACCACGGGAATCGGTGAAAGCGATTGACGCGGAGCATTAATAGTAAGTATGCTTCTTAAATTGCACAGGCCGATGGGAGGAACAGGATGTCGGAACAGCTGGGCACGCTGGAAGAGCTGCCGCAGGATTACCGCGATGACATGACGAAGGCGGGCGTCGCGCCGCTGTGGCCGATGATGCGCAACGTGCTGCCCCATGGCGCGCCGAAACCGGTGACGAAACCGGGCCATTGGTCATACCCCGCGCTGCGGCCCCTGTTGCTGCGCGCGGGCGAGTTGACGCCGGTGGAAAAGGCCGAACGCCGCGTTCTCGTCCTGTCCGATCCGGGCCGCGGCACCGGCGCCATGCAGGCCACGTCCTCGATCTACCTGGGGATGCAGCTGCTCCTGCCGGGAGAAAGCGCGCCCGCGCACAAGCACACGCCGTCGGCCGCGCGGATCATCGTGGAAGGCACCGGCGGCTTTACCGTGGTGGATGGCGAGAAGCTGCCCATGCAGGATGGCGATCTGGTCCTGACCCCGGGCGGCGACTGGCACGATCACGGGCACGAGGGCAGCGCGCCCGTCGTCTGGCTGGATGCACTGGACCTGCCGCTGTTCGTCTATCTGGAAGGGTCCTACGCGATCGAAGGGCCGCTCCAGGCCCAGCGCAACCGCCCGGACGCCAGCGCGGTGGAATACCTGGCCGCGGGCCTCGCGCCCTCGCGCCGCCTGGGATCGAGCACGCGACGCTATCCGATGATGCGCTATCCCTGGAAGAACACCGAAGCGGCGCTGCGCCGGATGGCCGAGTTCGCCGAGGACGGCGTGGCCGAGCTGGACTACATCAACCCCGAGACGGGCCGCGACGTGCTGCCGACGATGGGTTTCACCGCGATGATGCTGCGCGCGGGCCAGACCGACGCGCCGCCCCTGCGATCGGCCAGCGCGGCGTTCCACGTGGTCAAGGGACGGGGCGAAACCATCGTCGATGGCCAGCGCATCGAATGGGGTCCCAAGGACACCTTTACCGCGCCCGTCTTCGCCGAGATCACGCATAAGGCGCATGAGGAAAGCTTCCTCGTCCGCATCCATGACCGTCCGCTCCAGGACAAGCTGGGTTATTACGAGGAACGCGCAAGATGACCACGACCCTTTTCGATCTGCCCCGTCCGGTCGGCATTCCCGTCAAGGGCGAGGCCGCGACCTACCCGATCGGCCGCATCTTCTGCGTCGGGCGCAACTATGCGGCCCACGCCGCCGAGATGGGCCACGAGGTCGACCGCGAGAACCCGTTCTACTTCACCAAGTCTCCCGCCCATGCGATCCTGACCGGGGCGACCGTGCCCTATCCGCCGGGCACGGCGAACTACCACCACGAGATGGAACTGGCCTTCGCGATGGGCGCGCCCGTGTTCCGGGCGACGCGGGAAGAGGCAGAGGCGGCCGTCTATGCCTATGGGTGCGCGCTCGACATGACGCGCCGCGACCGCCAGCAGGACGGCAAGGACAAGGGGCGGCCCTGGGATATGGGCAAGGATGTCGAGGCCTCGGCCGTCTTCGCGCCCATGACCAGGGCCGCCGGGATGGCGCCCCTCGGCCCCAGGCGCATCCATCTCGAGGTCAATGGCAAGACCCGGCAGGACGCGACCCTGTCCGAACTGATCCATGACGTGCCCGAGATCATCATGGACCTGTCGCGCTATTACCACCTGGGTCCCGGCGACCTGATCATGACCGGCACGCCCGCCGGGGTGGGACCCGTGGTGGCCGGAGACGTGATCACCGGGGGCATCGACGGGCTGGACCCCATCTCGCTGACCATCGCGGCGGCGGAATGACGGACCGGGTCGTCATTGCAGGCGGCGGGATAGGGGGCCTGGCCACCGCCATCGGCCTGGCGCAGAAGGGCATCGCGTCGATCGTCCTCGAAAAGGCCGCACAGCTGGGCGAGATCGGCGCGGGCATCCAGCTGGGTCCCAATGCCTTTCACGCCTTCGACTACCTGGGGGTGGGCGATCAGGCCCGCGCCATGGCCGTCTATATCGACAACCTGCGCCTGATGGACGCCCTCACTGGCGAGGAGATCACGCGCATCCCGCTCGACGAGGCGTTCCGCGCCCGATTCGGCAACCCTTATGCCGTGGTGCACCGGGGCGATCTGCATGGCGTCTTCCTGCAGGCCTGCCGCGACCATCCCCTGGTCGAGTTGCGCACCCATGCGGGCGTCGTCGGATACGATCAGGACGACAGCAGCGCCACGGCGATCCTGGCCACGGGCGAACGGGTGACCGGATCCGTCCTGATCGGGGCGGATGGCCTTTGGTCGAAGGTGCGGGCGCAACTCGTGGGCGACGGCGCGCCGCGCGTCTCGGGGCACACCACCTATCGCTCGGTCATCCTGACCGACCAGATGCCCGAGGATCTGCGCTGGAACGCCGCCACGCTCTGGGCCGGTCCCAAGTGCCATATCGTGCACTACCCGCTTTCGGGCTGGAAACTCTTCAACCTGGTCGTGACCTATCACAACGACGCGCCCGAACCCGTGGCGGGCCAGCCGGTCGGCCATGACGAGGTGCGCCGCGGGTTCGAGCATGTCCACCCCCGCGCGCGCCAGATCATCGACATGGGGCAGGACTGGAAGAAGTGGGTCCTCTGCGATCGCGATCCGGTCATGGGATGGGTCGATGGCCGCGTCGCCCTTCTGGGCGATGCCGCCCATCCGATGCTGCAATATTTCGCGCAGGGTGCCTGCATGGCGATGGAGGATGCGGTCTGCCTCTCGCACGAGATGGCCCATTCGGACGAACCCGCCGCGGCGCTGGCCGCCTACCAGGACAGGCGCCGCCTGCGCACCGCCCGCGTCCAGCTTCAATCGCGCGCCATCGGGGAACATGTCTACCACCCCGCAGGCGCCCATGCCGCCTTGCGAAATGCGGTCATGAACGCGCGCGGCCCGCGCGAATGGTATGACCAGATCGACTGGCTCTACGGCAGCACCGGTCTGGAAGGCGCGGTTTCCCTCGAAACGCGAAAAAGAGCGTGATGAATGCGCGGGATATGGTATACCTGCACTAAATGCCCAATAGAGGCAATATATTGCACATAATCGACAATCAGGGAGGTGTCGAATGTTTAGCAGAAGAAGTCTGATGGGAACCGCTCTTGGTCTTGGCTTTGCCGCCATGATCGGCAGCGCCGCGGCCGCCCAGGAAGTGACACTGAAACTTCACCAGTTCCTGCCGGCGCAGGCCAACGTGCCGAAACTGGTTCTGGATGTCTGGGCCGACAAGGTCGAGGCGGACAGCGGCGGTCGGATCAAGATCGAACGTTTCCCGTCGATGCAGCTGGGCGGCAAGCCGCCGGAACTGATCGACCAGGCCATCGACGGCGTCGCCGACATCGTCTGGGCCGTGAACGGCTTCACCCCCGGCCGCTTCCCGCGCGCCGAGGTGTTCGAACTGCCCTTCTTCACCACCGATGCGGCGGCGGCGTCTTCGGCCTACTGGAAGATGTTCGAGACGCACATGAAGGACACCGACTTCAAGGATGTCCACATCCTGGGCACCTGGGTCCACGGCCCCGGCATGCTGCACACCAGCCGCCCCGTGGCCACGCCCGCCGACATGCAGGGCCTGAAGATCCGCGGCGCCTCGCGCATGGTCACCCAGCTGCTGGATGTGCTGGGCGCGACCTCGGTCGGGATGCCGGTGACCGCGATCCCGGAATCGCTGTCGAAGGGCGTGATCGACGGCGCGGCCATTCCGTGGGAGGTGACGACCGCGCTGAAGGTGCCGGAACTGGTGTCGAACCACACCGAGTTCGCGGGGCCCGCGCTCTACAACATCACCTTCGTGCTGGCGATGAACAAGGCCAAGTACGACAGCCTGCCCGACGACCTGAAGGCGGTGATCGACGCCAATTCGGGGCATGACTTCTCGGTCTTCGCGGGCACCACGCAGGCGGGCGCGGACGGACCGGCGCGGCAGATGGCGGTCGACCGCGGCAACAACATCATCACGATCAGCGCCGAGGACACCGCAAAGTGGGCGGAACTGGCGCAGCCCGTCTATGACAAGTGGGTCGAGGACATGAAGGCGATCGGCGTCGACGGCCAGGCCCTGATCGACGAGGCGCGCGCCCTGATGGGCAGCTACACCAACTGACCCGACATCGGCGCGCGGACCGCAATCCGCGCGCCGATCAACGAACCAGAAAAATGGGAGGAAACCACATGACCAAACGTAGAACGCTGCTGGGCTATGTCGGCGGCGCCGCGATCGCGGCCCTGTCCACCGGCTTCCTGGCGACCGGCGCCATGGCGCAGGAAGTCACGCTGAAGCTGCACCAGTTCCTGCCCGCGCAGGCCAACGTGCCGCGTCTCGTGCTCGATGTCTGGGCCGACAAGGTCGAGGCGGATTCGAACGGCCGCATCAAGGTCGAACGCTACCCGTCCATGCAGCTGGGCGGCAAGCCGCCGGAACTGATCGACCAGGCCATCGACGGCGTGGCCGACATCGTCTGGACCGTTGTGGGTTATACTCCCGGTCGTTTCCCCACCACCGAAGTGTTCGAGCTGCCCTTCATGATGACGGACGCGCGCGCCGCCAGCCGCGCCTATTGGGACATGTTCGAAAAGCACATGAAGGACGGCGAATTCGCCGACGTCCACATCCTGGGCACCTGGGTGCACGGACCCGGCATCTTCCACACAAAGGCCCCCGTGACCAAGCCCGAGGACCTGCAGGGCATGAAGATCCGCGGCGGCTCGCGCCTGGTGAACTCGCTTCTCGAACGGCTGGGCGCCACGCCCGTGGGCATGCCTGTCCCGGCGGTCTCCGAGGGCCTGTCGAAGGGCGTGATCGACGGCACCACCATCCCGTGGGAGGTGACGACCGCGCTGAAGGTGTCGGAACTGGTGTCGAACCACACCGAATTCACCGGCAACGCGCTCTACGTGCTGACCTTCGTCCTCGCCATGAACAAGGACAAGTACAACAGCCTGCCCGATGACCTGAAGGCGGTGATCGACGCCAATTCGGGGGCCGAGTTCTCGGTCTTCGCGGGCGGCACGCAGGCGGATGCGGATGGCCCGGCGCGGCAGATCGCGGTCGACCGCGGCAACAACATCGTCACGCTCTCGGCCGAGGAGACCGCAAAGTGGCGCGAGGTGGCGCAGCCCATCTACGACCAGTGGGTGGCCGACATGAACGCCCGCGGCATCGACGGTCAGGCGCTGATCGACGAAGCGCGGATGCTGATGGAGAAATACGCCACCACGAACTGAGTGTGGCGCATGACACGGGCCACGGCGCGACCCGCGCCGTGGCCCTGATCGTCCCATGGGGGACCGACAGCGGGGGTTGCGCGCGATGCACAGGCTGATGATGGGACTGGCCCGGTTCTGGGCCATCATGGGCGGCATCGTCCTGACGGCGCTGATCCTGATGGTCTGCCTCTCGGTGGCGGGGCGCGCGCTGAACGGCTTCCTGCACGGGGGGTTCATGACCTCGGTCGCGCCGGGCCTGGCGAAATGGCTGCTCGATCTGGGGGTGGGTCCCGTGAACGGCGACTTCGAACTGGTCGAGGCCGGCGTCGCCTTCGCCATCTTCGCCTTCCTGCCGCTCTGCCAGCTGACCGGCGGCCATGCGGCGGTCGACATCTTCGCCAACCAGTTTCCGCGCTGGCTGGACCGGACCCTGCGCGTGCTGACGGAAGTGCTTTTCGCCGCGGTGCTGATCCTGATTTCCGAAAGGCTCTATGACGGGATGCTGTCGAAGATGCGCTTCGGCGAGACCACCTTCCTGATCCAGTTCCCGATCTGGTGGGCCTATGCGGCCAGTTTCGCGGGGTCCGTCGTGACCGCGCTGGTCGCCGTCTATGTCGCCGCCGTCCGGGTGGTCGAGTTTGTCACCGGGCGCGAGATGCTGCCCGCAGGCGAAGGGGCAGAGCATTGACCTCGCTCGAGATCGGTCTTTATTCGTTCCCGGCGCTGCTGGCGCTGGTCTTTCTGCGCGTGCCGATCGGTCTGGCGATGTTCGTGACCGGCCTCGTCGGCCTGATCCTGGTGACCGACGGCACCAACATGGCCTTCTCGCGCCTCAAGAACGAGACATTCTCGACCTTCTCCAGCTATTCGCTGTCCATCGTGCCGATGTTCCTTCTGATGGGTCATTTCGCGACGCTGGGGGGCATGTCCTCGGCGCTCTTCAAGGCGGCGGAAGGGTTCCTGGGCCACCGCAAGGGCGGTGTCGCCATGGCCGCGATCGGCGCCTGCGCGGGCTTCGGCGCGATCTGCGGATCGTCGCTGGCCACCGCCGCCACGATGGGGCGCGTGGCGCTGCCCGAATTGCGCCAATACGGCTATGCGGGCGGGTTCTCGACCGCCACGCTGGCGGCGGGCGGCACGCTGGGCATCCTGATCCCGCCCTCGGTCGTGCTGGTGATCTACGCGATCCTGACCGAACAGAACATCGCCAAGCTGTTCCTGGCGGCCTTCATTCCCGGCATCATGGCGGCCATCGGCTATGTCATCGCCATCTCGATCTATGTCCGCATCTACCCCGAGAGCGCGGGCACCCGGCCCCCGGTTCCCATGCGCGAGCGCTGGCGCGCGCTCTTCGCCGTCTGGCCGGTTCTGCTGGTCTTCGTCGCGGTTGTGGGCGGGATCTATGGCGGCATCTTCACGCCGACCGAAGGCGCGGCCGTCGGCGCGCTGGGCACCGGCATCATCGCGCTGGTCAATGGCGGGCTGAACTGGCGCACGCTGCTGGAAAGCTTCACGGTGACCGCGCGCACCACCGCGATGATCTTCTTCATCGTGCTGGGCGCCGCCTTCTACAACGGGTTCCTGGCGCTGACGCAGGTGCCGCAGGAATTGTCGAACTGGGTCGTGACGCAGGGCTTCAGCCCCTGGACGGTCCTGGCCATCATCCTGGTCTTCTACCTGATCTTCGGCTGCCTGATGGACAGCCTGTCGATGATCCTGCTGACCATTCCGATCTTCTTCCCGGTCATCAGCGTGCTCGATTTCGGGATGACCACGGAACAGGTCGCGATCTGGTTCGGCATCCTGGTCCTGATCGTGGTCGAGGTCGGGCTGATCACGCCGCCCGTGGGCATGAACCTGTTCGTCATCAACGCGATGGACCGCACCACCCGGATGATCGACACCTACAAGGCGGTGATGTTCTTCGTCGGAACCGACATCGTGCGGGTCATCATCCTGGTGCTGTTCCCGGCCATCACGCTGTTCCTGATCCCCGTCTGATCCGGACGGGGCCGGTCCGAAAAGGGAGGTTCGGACATGACTGCAACCCCGACATACCGCGCGCACAAGGTCCTGCGCGAGGATCGGCCCGACGGCTCGGTCCTGCTGCGGTCGGGATACCCGATGTCGCAGCCCGCGCGCGTCACCGGCGACTGGCTGCGCCATTGGGCTGGGGCGCGGCCCGACACCGTGTTCCTGGCCGAACGCAGCGGTGCGGGCTGGCGCGAGGTCACCTATGCGCAGGCCCTGTCGCAGGTGGCGAACCTCTCGGCCGCTCTCGTGGGGCGCGGCCTGGGGCCCGGGACGCCCATCCTGATCCTGTCCGGCAACGGCGTCGACCACGGGCTGCTGACGCTGGCGGCCCAGGACGTCGGCATCCCGACAGTGCCCGTGGCCGAGCAGTATTCGCTGATCCCCGGCGCGCAGGGACAGCTTGCCCATATCGCCGCCCTGGTCCGCCCGGCGATGGTCTTCGCCGAGGATGGCGCGAAGTTCGCGCGCGGCCTGTCCCTGCCCGAATTGCAGGGATTGCAGACCGTCGTCAGCACCAACATCCCCGAAGGTGCCACGCCCTTCGCCCAGCTTCTGAAGGGCGATCCGGGCGTCGATCTGGAGGCCGCGCGCGCAGGCGTGGGCCCCGACAGCGTGGTCAAGATCCTGATGACCTCGGGCAGCACCTCGGCGCCCAAGGGGGTCGAGACGACGCAGCGCATGATGTGCGCCAACCAGGCGATGATCCGCGACGCGCTGCCCTTTCTGGAACAGCGCCCGCCGCGCATCCTGGACTGGCTGCCCTGGAACCATGTCTTCGGCGGGTCGCACAATTTCAACATGATGCTGGCCAATGGCGGGTCGCTCTATGTCGATGGCGGCAAGCCCGCCAGGGGCCTGATCGACCTGACGATCGAGAACAGCCGCCTGATGAACGGCACCATGGCCTTCAACGTGCCCGTGGGCTTTGCCATGCTGCGCGACGCGATGCGCGCGGATGCCGACCTGCGTCGGCACTACTTCGCGGACCTCGACATGCTGTTCTATGCAGGCGCGTCGCTGCCCCAGGATGTCTGGCAGGACCTGCACGACATGGCGGTGGACGTGCGCGGCCAGCCGCCGCTGATGAATTCGTCCTGGGGCCTGACCGAAACCGCGCCCGCCCATATCGTCCAGCACGAACTGACCACGCGTTCGGGCATCGTCGGCGTGCCCATGACCGGCGGCACGGTCAAGCTGGTGCCCGAGGACGGCGACCGCTACGAGGTGCGCGTCGCGGGTCCGAACATCTTCACCCGCTATCACCGCAATCCCGAAAAGACGGCCGAGGCCTTCGACGAGGAAGGCTTCTTCCTGACCGGCGACGCCATGTCCTTCGTCGATCCCGCCGATCCCGACAAGGGCCTGCGCTTCGCGGGGCGGATCTCGGACGACTTCAAGCTGATGACCGGCATCTGGGTGCGCGCCGCGCAGATGCGGCTGGACCTGCTGCCGCGCCTCGCGCCGCTGGTGCAGGATGTCGTCATCACCGGCGAGGGCCGCGACCAGGTCGGCGTCCTGATCCTGCCCACGCCCGACACGCTGGCGCGGCATGGCGGCGGGGACGACGCGGGCGTCCTCGATGCGCCCGCGCTGGCCGAGGATCTGCGCCAGCGCCTCGCCGCCTTCGCCGCCGACGCGAAGGGCTCCTCCAACCGCATCGCGCGCGCGCTGATCCTGTCGCAGCCCGCCTCGATCGCCGAGGGCGAGATCACCGCCAAGGGCAACCTGAACTACGCCCGGATCAAGGCGCGCCGTGCAGCTCTGGTCGAGCGTCTCTATTCCGGGGATCCGGCGGTTCTGCTGATCTGAAATGCGGTATAGTGCAACATACGGGATATGTTGCATACTACGCAGTTTTACGCCAGACTTGTCGCGACTCGCGCCCCGGGCGGCGCGGGCAGGAGAAGGCGCCAAAGACGACGTCAGTGCGTTCGGGTGCCGAAGGGAGGATCGTTCATGCATGACAGCGCCAATGCCGCTGCCTATTTCGTCGACCGTCACCTGGCCGAGGGGCGTGCGGACAAGCCGGCCTTTCGCGAAGCCGCGGGCGCGCGCCGCAGCCTGAGCTATGGCCAGCTGGCCGAGGCCAGCGACCGCGTGGCCGGTGCGCTGTCCCGCGTCGGCATCGCGCGCGAGGAACGCGCGATCATGCTGATGCTGGACCAGGTCGAGTTTCCGCAGGTCTTCTGGGGTGCCCTGAAGGCGGGCGTGATCCCGGTGCCGCTGAACACGCTGCTGTCGACCGATGTCTATGCCCATATCCTGAATGACTCGCGCGCGGCCTGCCTTTTCGTCTCGGCCGAGTTGCTGCCGGTTGTCCTGCCCGCGGCACTGGCCACCCCCAGCCTGCGCCGGATCGTCGTGGTGGGCGGCGACGCGCCCGAAGGCACGGTCGGCTTCGACGCCTTCATGGAGGGCGCCCAGCCCGCGCCGATGGCGCAGGTCAGCCCGGATGAATGCGCCTTCTGGCTCTATTCCTCGGGCTCGACCGGCCAGCCCAAGGGCGTCCGCCACGTCCATGCCAGCCTTCGCGCCACCTCCGACACCTACGGCGCCCGGGTCCTGGGGATCGAGGAGGGCGACATCGT
>SBFT01000216.1 GCA_006227805.1 Paracoccaceae bacterium | reverse complement strand
GAGGATGATGCCCGAATAGAAGTCGACGTTCGGGAACAGTTTCTTCTCGGCGAAATACTCGTCCTGCAGCGCGATGCGCTCCAGTTCCTTTGCCACCTGCAACAGCGGGTTGTTCTCGACCCCCAGAAGGTCCAGCACCTCGTCCGCCGACTGCTTCATCACCGTCGCGCGGGGGTCGAAGTTCTTGTAGACGCGGTGGCCGAAACCCATCAGGCGGAAGGGGTCGTTCTTGTCCTTCGCCCGCGCGATGTATTCGGGGATGCGGTCGACGGTCCCTATCTCCTTCAGCATCTCCAGACACGCCTGGTTCGCGCCGCCATGCGCGGGCCCCCAGAGGCACGCGATGCCGGCGGCGATGCAGGCAAACGGGTTCGCGCCCGAGCTTGAGGCCAGACGCACGGTCGAGGTCGACGCGTTCTGTTCGTGGTCCGCATGCAGGATGAAGATGCGGTCCATCGCCCGGCTCAGGATCGGGTCGGCCACGTATTGCTCGGCCGGGACGGCAAAGCACATGTGCAGGAAGTTCGCCGCGTAATCGAGGTCGTTGCGGGGATACATGAAGGGCTGGCCGATCGAATACTTGTAGGCCATCGCCGCGATCGTCGGCATCTTGGCGATCAGGCGGTGCGAGGCGATCTCGCGCTGGCGCGGATCGTTGATGTCGGTCGAGTCGTGATAGAAGGCCGACATCGCGCCCACCACGCCCACCATCGTCGCCATCGGATGCGCGTCCCGCCGGAAGCCCCGGAAGAAGTTGTGCATCTGCTCGTGGATCATCGTGTGGCGGGTGATCGTCTTCTCGAAATCCTCGAGCACGGGCGCGGTCGGCAATTCGCCGTAGAGCAGCAGGTAGCAGACTTCCAGGAAATGCGATTTCGCCGCCAGCTGGTCGATCGGATAGCCGCGATGCAGAAGCACGCCCTCGTCGCCGTCGATGAAGGTGATCGTGCTGTCGCAGCTGGCGGTCGAGGTGAAGCCGGGGTCATAGGTGAACACGCCCGCCTGGCCATAGAGCTTGCGGATATCGACGACATCCGGCCCCGCGGTGGGGGACATGATCGGCAGGTCATAGGACTTGCCGTCGATGGTCAGGGTGGCTGTCTTCGTTCCGTTCGTCATGGCGTCCCTTCCTTTCTCCAGCGGCGCCCCTGCGGGCGCTTGGGCCAGGTGCGCGCCGGACAAGGCGCGTGGCCGTATTCCTAACCGGGCCATGTGACCGGGGTGTTAACGCCCCCGGTCCGCGGCCGCATCCGCCAGGCGGGCCAGCGTTTCCTCGCGGCCCAGAACCAGCATCATGTCGAACACCGAAGGGGTGACGGCGCGCCCTGCAAGGGCTGCGCGCAACGGCGCGGCCAGCTTGCCGAAAGTCGTGCCCCGGGCCTCGGCGAAGGCCGCAAGTTCCACCTCCAGATCGTCTCGCGTCCAGCTAGCACTTTGCAATTGCGGCGTCAATTGAGACAGTATACCACGGGATACCGCGTCGAGCGCCTTCGCCGCCCTCTCGTCCGGGGAAAGGGGGCGCGAGGCCAGAACAAACTCAGCCTTTTCAAGAAGTTCCGGAAACGTGCGCGACCGCTCCTTGAGGCAATACATCGCACGTTCCAGCCCGGCGCCCTGCGCCTGCGTCAGGGCAGGCTGCCCCGAGGCGGCCAGATAGGCCTCGATCTCATGCCGCAATGCGGCGTCATCGCTCATCGCGATGTGCTGGCCTGAGAGGAATTCCAGCTTCTTCAGGTCGAACCGCGCCGGGCTGCGCCCGATTCCGTCGAGGTCGAACCACGCCTTCGCCTGGTCGTCGGTGAAGATCTCGTCATCGCCATGGCTCCAGCCCAGCCGCGCCAGGTAATTGCGCATGCCGGCCGCCGGATAGCCCATCTTCTGGTATTCATCCGCGCCAAGGGCCCCGTGGCGCTTGGACAATTTCTTGCCGTCCGGCCCGTGGATCAGCGGGATATGCGCCCAGACCGGCACCTCCCAGCCCATGGCCTCGTAGATCATCATCTGGCGCGCGGCGTTGTTCAGGTGGTCGTCGCCCCGGATCACGTGGGTCACGCCCATGTCGTGATCGTCCACCACCACCGCCAGCATGTAGACGGGCGTGCCGTCACTGCGCAGCATCACCATGTCGTCCAGCTGGTCGTTGCGGATGGTCACGTCGCCCTGAACGCGGTCGCGGATCACCGTCTCGCCCGCCTGCGGGGCCTTGATGCGGATCGCGTACGGCGCGTCCGGATGCGTCGCGGGATCGGCGTCACGCCAGGGCGAGCGGAACAGCGTCGAGCGTCCCTCGGCCCGCGCCGCCTCGCGGAAGGCCTCGATCTCCTCGGGGGTCGAGAAGCACTTGTAGGCCTTGCCCCTGGCCAGCAACTCGCGCGCGACCTCGGCATGGCGGGGGGCGCGGTCGAACTGGCTGACCACCTCGCCGTCCCAGTCGAGCCCCAGCCAGGTCAGCCCCTTCAGGATCGCCTCGGTCGCCTCGGGCGTCGAGCGCGCACGGTCGGTATCCTCGATCCTGAGCAGGAACCGGCCCCCGCGGCCCCGCGCGTAAAGCCAGTTGAAGAGCGCCGTCCGCGCCCCCCCGATATGCAGGTATCCGGTGGGCGAGGGCGCGAAACGGGTGACGACTTGGGCGGACATGGGCGGAAATTTACCTTTTGCTAACCAGCTTTCGCCAAGGATCGGTCCTGTCTATCCCCCGCCCGAGCGAGGAGCAAGCATGCCCGGCCTCGCGGCCCTCGACATGGCGCTGCTGAGCCAGCGCGGCCACCTTCTGCCCTGGGCGCCGGTCTTCCTGTCGCTGGGGATTGGCAGCTTCTTCGCCTTGCGATGGGAGCCGGGCGGGGCGGTCTTCGCGCTGGTGGGCGGCATCGGGGCGCTGGCGGCGCTGGCGGCAGTCCTGCGACCGGGGGGGCTGGCGGCGCTGGCCTGGGCGCTGGCGCTGGTGGCGGCGGGGTTCTGCCTTGCGGGCTGGCGCAGCTGGCAGGTGGCGGGGCCGGTCCTCGATTTCCGCTATCACGGACCGATCGAGGGACGCATCGTCGGGATCGACCGCTCGGCCTCGGACGCGGTGCGGCTGACGCTCGACCGCGTGGTGCTGGCGGACATGGCCCCCGAGCGCACGCCGGCGCGGGTGCGCGTGGCGCTCCACGGCGATCACGACGCGGGCGACCTGACGGCGGGAACGCGGGTGATGACCACGGGGCATCTGTCGCCGCCCCAGGGCGCGGTCGAACCGGGCGGCTTCGATTTCCAGCGCCATTCCTGGTTCCTGGGCCTGGGCGCCGTCGGCTATACCCGCAACCTGCTGCTGGTGGCGGCGCCTCCGGGGCGCGAGGGGTGGGACATGGCGATCCTGCGCCTGCGCCTCGCCGCCACCGCGCGGATGCTCGAGGTCCTGCCGGGAACCGAGGGCGGCTTCGCCGCCGCCGTCACCACCGGCGACCGCAGCGGCATCGACGCCCAGGCGCTGGACTGGCTGCGCGCGGCCAATACCGCGCATCTGCTGGCGATCTCGGGCCTGCACATGGGCCTGCTGGTGGGCTTCGTCTTTGCGGTGCTGCGCCACGGCCTGGCGCTGATCCCGGGCATCGCCCTGCGCTGGGACACGCGCAAGCTTGCGGCGGCGGTGGCGCTTGTGGCGGCGACGTTCTACCTGGCGATCTCGGGCGGCAACGTGGCGACCGAACGCGCCTACATCATGGCGGCGGTCATGCTGGTGGCGGTGATGCTGGATCGCCGCGCGATCTCGCTGCGCTCGGTCGCGATCGCGGCGCTGATCGTGCTGACCCTGCGCCCCGAGGCGCTGCTGGGCCCCGGGTTCCAGATGTCCTTCGCGGCCACCATCGCGCTGGTCGGCGTCTATGGCGTGATGCGCGACCGCGGGGCCCAGTTGCCGGGGCCGCGCTGGACCTGGCCCGTCAGCGGGGTCCTCCTGTCCTCGCTGGTGGCGGGGCTGGCGACCGCCCCTGTGGGGGCCATGCATTTCAACGCGATCTCGCATTACGGGCTGATCGCCAACCTGCTCTCGGTGCCGATGATGGGCGCGCTGGTCGTGCCCGCGGCGGTGGTGGCGGCGGTGCTCTGGCCGCTGGGATGGGAGGCGCTGGGGCTTCATGTCATGGGCCTCGGGCTGCGCTGGATCCTCTGGGTGGCCGAATGGGTGGCGGGGTGGGACGGCGCGCGCAGCCATCTGCCCAGCCCCGAACCCTGGGCCCTGCCGGTCCTGGCGCTGGGGGGACTGACGATCCTGCTCTGGCAGGGGCGCGCGCGCTGGGTCGGGGCGCCCCTGGTTCTGGCCGCGCTGGCGGGCTGGCTGACGCCGCAGCGCCCCGAGGTGCTGATCGCCGACACCGGCGCACTGGT
>SBFT01000270.1 GCA_006227805.1 Paracoccaceae bacterium | reverse complement strand
GGTCGTAGCGATCGGCCATCGCCGCCACCTCGTCCAGCGCGCCCATCGCGATCATCTGGTCGAAGCGGCGTTCGATGCGCGGGGTCAGCCAGGGCTTGGGCGCGTCGATCACCAGCGCGCAGGCCTCGGCCAGCTTCAGGGCGGGGGGCGGGGTCTCGTCCTGCCAGGCGGCCAGGCCCCGCCCGGTCGTGCGCAGGACCTCCCAGGCGCGGCGCACCCGCGCGGGATTGGCCAGGTCGATCCGCGCCGCCGTCGCGGCGTCGAGGTCCGCGACCAGCGCCTCGAGGTCCCGCGCATTGGCCGCCGCGCGGATCGCGGGCGGGGTGGCGGGAATGTCGGCCATGCCCTCGGTCAGCCCCAGGAAATAGAGACCCGTCCCCCCCACGATGATCGGGCGCGGCCCGCCCCGCAGAAGCGGCAGCACGTCGCGCAGCCAGTGGCCCGCGGAATAGGGCCGGTTCCAGGCCACGTGACCATAGAGGGCATGGGGCAGGGCGGCCTCGTCCTGCGGCTCGGGCCGCGCGGTCACGATGCGCCAGCAGTCGAAGACCTGTGCCGCGTCGGCGTTCACGATCACGCCGCCGTCGCGTGCGGCGATCTCCATCGCCAGCGCCGACTTGCCGCTGGCGGTGGGCCCCGCGATCAGGACCGGCCTGTCGCGGGGGATCTCGGGAACTTGGGCAAGCAGAGTCAAGCGGTCCGACCCGTGACTGGTGGCGCGGGGAAAAAAGGGCGGGCAAGCCGCATTGAAACCCGGCGCGAATTGAGACATTTTGCGCCCCAATCAACCCCGTCCAAGCCCGGAGCGCAAGATGACCGACCCCGCAGCCGCCGAGGCGAAAGACCAGACCGAACAGCTTCCCGACACCACCTATAAACGCGTCATGCTCAAGATCTCGGGCGAGGCGCTGATGGGCGACCAGGGATTCGGCCTGCATCCGCCCACGGTCGAGCGCATCGCGGACGAGGTGAAGTCGGTTCATGACCTGGGGGTCGAGATCTGCATGGTGATCGGGGGCGGCAACATCTTCCGCGGCCTCCAGGGCTCGGCCCAGGGGATGGAGCGGACGACCGCCGACTACATGGGGATGCTGGCGACCGTGATGAACGCGCTGGCGATGCAATCCGCGCTGGAAGCCAAGGGCGTCTTCACCCGCGTGATCAGCGCCATCACCATGAACGAGGTGGCCGAACCCTATATCCGCCGCCGCGCGGTGCGGCACCTTGAAAAGAAGCGGATCTGCATCTTCGCCGCCGGGACGGGGAACCCCTATTTCACCACCGACACCGCCGCCACGCTGCGCGCCAACGAGATGAACTGCGAGGCGATCTTCAAGGGCACCAAGGTGGACGGGGTCTATGACAAGGACCCCAACAAGTATCCGGACGCCAAGCGCTACGACACCGTCAGCTATGACGATTGCCTGGCCAAGCGGCTGGGCGTCATGGATGCCAGCGCCATCGCGCTGGCGCGGGACAACAACCTGCCGATCATCGTGTTCTCGCTGGACGAACCGGGCGGCTTCCGGGGGATCCTGGCGGGGCGCGGCACCTATACAAAGGTGCATGGTTGAGGATAAGAGGGCGCGGCGCAGGCAGCCTGCGCCACGACCGAGGAGACGGGGAGAGCAGACATGGCCGAGGACTTCGAGCTTGATATCGACGATCTGCAGCGCCGGATGGACGGCGCGATCGCGTCGCTGAGAACGGAATTCGCGTCGCTGCGCACCGGACGGGCCAGCGCCTCGATGCTGGAACCGGTGATGGTCGACGCCTATGGCTCGCCCACGCCGATCAACCAGGTCGGAACGATCAACGTGCCCGAACCGCGGATGGTCACCATCAACGTCTGGGACAAGTCGCTGGTCGGCAAGGTGGAAAAGGCGATCCGGGAATCGGGCCTCGGGATCAATCCGCAGCTGAACGGCACGATCATCATGCTGCCGATCCCCGAACTGAACGAGGAACGCCGCCGCGAGCTGACCAAGGTCGCGGGGCAATATGCCGAGGGCGCGCGCGTCGCCGTGCGCAACGTGCGCCGCGACGGCATGGACATGATCAAGAAGGCCAAGGCCGACGGCCTGTCCGAGGACGACCAGAAGTTCTGGGAGAGCGAGGTCGAGGACCTGACCAAGAAGATGATCGCCGCGGTCGATGCGGCGCTGGAAACCAAGCAAGCCGAAATCATGCAGGTCTGACGCCCAGATGCCCAAGGACCCGAGCAGCGCTTCGCTTGCCGTGCAGGTCCCGGGCGGGGGCTTTTCCGGCCCGCACCATGTCGCCATCATCATGGACGGCAACGGGCGCTGGGCGACCCAGCGCGGGCGGCCCCGCCTGTTCGGCCACCACGCCGGGGCGCGCCGGGTGCGCGAGGTGGTCGAGGCCTGCCCCAGGCTGGGCATCACGCATCTGACCATCTTCGCCTTCTCGACCGAGAACTGGAAGCGCACCCAGGTCGAGGTGGCCGGGCTGATGAGCCTCTTCCGCCGTTACATCTCGCGCGAGATGCGCGCGCTTGCGGCCGAGAATGTCCGCGTGCGCTTCATCGGTGACCGGGTGCGCCTGGATGCCAAGCTGATCGAGCTGATGGACGAACTGGAACGGCTGACCGCGGGCAACACGCTGGTCAACCTGACCATCGCGATCAATTACGGCGGCCGCGACGAGGTGGCGCGCGCCACGAGGCGCCTGGCCCGCGACGTGGCCGAGGGGCGCCTGAACCCCGATGACGTGGACGAGGAGACGCTGCCGCGCTATCTCGACACCCGCGTCCTGCCCGATCCCGACCTGGTCATCCGCACCAGTGGCGAGGCGCGGATCTCGAATTTCCTGCTCTGGCAATCGGCCTATGCGGAATACGAATTCATCGACACGCTCTGGCCCGATTTCACCGCCGCCGAACTCGAGCGGCTCTGCCGGTCCTACGGCAAGCGCGACCGCCGCTTCGGCGGGGTCAAGCCGTGACGACCGAAGGCCGCTGGCCGGACCTGGCGCTGCGCATGGGCTCGGGCGCGGTGATGCTGGCGCTGGGCCTGGGCGCCGTCGCGCTGGGCGGTCACGTGTTCCACGCCTTCATCGCCATCGTCTGCGGCGCGATGCTGTGGGAACTGGTGCGAATGCTGGCGCCCGCCGATCCGGGCGCGGCGCTGCGGCTGGGCGTGCTGGCGGGGGCTGCCTCGCTGGCCGCGGGCTATCTGCCGCTGATCTGGACCCTTCCGCTCCTGCTGGCGCCGGTGCTGGTGGGCCTGTCCCATGTCACGGCGCATCGCGGTCTCTTCGTCGCCTTCGGCACCGCCGTCCTGCTGGCGGGCTGGGAGATGACGACGCTGCGCGACGATTTCGGCTTCGTCTGGATGCTGTGGCTGGCGCTGGTGGTGGTCGCGACCGACGTGGCGGGCTATTTCGCCGGCCGGCTGATCGGCGGGCCCAGGTTCTGGCCGCGCATCAGCCCCAAGAAGACATGGGCCGGCACGGTGGGCGGCTGGATCGCGGCGGCGCTGGTGGGCCTGGGCTTCGCCGTCCATGCCGGGGGCGGGGCGGTCCTGGTCCTGGTGTCGGTGGCGATGTCCTTCGCCTCGCAACTGGGCGACATCTGGGAAAGCGCCATCAAGCGCCGGGTGGGGGTGAAGGATTCCAGCAACCTTATCCCCGGTCACGGGGGAGTTCTGGACCGCTTCGACGGCATGCTGGGCGCGTCCATCTTCCTTCTGGTCGCCACCTTGTTCTTCACCCTGCCGCAAGGCTTCGCGCCATGAAGCGGGTGACGATCCTGGGTGCCACGGGCTCGATCGGGCAGAACACGATCGACCTGATCGCGCGCGATCCCGACGCCTATCAGGTGGTCGCGCTGACCGGGTCCGGCAACATCGCGCGACTGGCCGCGGATGCGATCCGCCTGCGCGCGGGCCTTGCGGTCACCGCCGATCCCGCGCGCCTTCAGGACCTGCGCGACGCCCTGGCCGGCAGCGGGGTCGAGGCGGCGGCCGGACCGCGCGCCCTGGTCGAGGCAGCGTCCCGCCCGGCCGACTGGGTGATGTCGGCGATCGTCGGGGCGGCGGGCCTCGCGCCGGGCCTCGCCGCGCTGGAACAGGGCGCGACGCTGGCGCTGGCCAACAAGGAATCGCTGGTCTGCGCCGGATCGCTGGTGCTGGCCACCGCGCGCGCCAACGACGCGCGCCTCCTGCCGGTGGACAGCGAGCATTCGGCGGTCTTCCAGGCCCTGGTGGGCGAGGACATGTCGGCGGTCGAGCGCATCGTCATCACCGGATCGGGCGGCGCCTTCCGCGACTGGCCGATCGAGGCGCTGGAGCACGCGACCCTGGCCGAGGCCTCCAGCCATCCGAACTGGGACATGGGCCAGCGCATCACCATCGACAGCGCGTCCATGTTCAACAAGGGCCTGGAGCTTATTGAAACCAAGGAATATTTCGGCGTCCGCCCCGACCAGATCGAAACCATCATCCACCCCGAGAGCCTGGTCCATGCCATCGTCGGTTTCCGCGACGGCGCGCTGATGGCGCATGTGGGCCCGCCGGACATGCGGCACGCCATCGGCTATGCCCTGCACTGGCCGGACCGGCGGCATCTGCCGGTGGCGCGGCTGGACCTGGCGCAGGTGGCCTCGCTCACCTTCCGCGCGCCGGACCTCACGCGCTATCCTGCGCTGCGCCTGGCGCGGGCCGTGATGGACCGCGGCGGCCTCTCGGGCGCGGTCTTCAACGCGGCCAAGGAGCGCGCGCTCGACGCCTTCATCGCCGGGCGCATCCGCTTCACCGACATGGCGGTCGTGGTCGAGGAGGTCCTGACCCGGTTCGAGTCCGAAGCGGGCCTCATTGACGCCGCAATGACCCTTGATAACGTCACGCAAACAGACCATCTCGCCCGTATGCGGGCCGATCAGGTGATGGCAGAGCGAGCAGGTTGAGCTTTTGGATATTTTCGGATTCCTCCCCCAGTTCGGTGGCGTGGCCTGGCAACTGGCGGCCTTCATCATCGCACTGTCGGTGATCGTCGCGGTCCACGAATACGGCCATTACATCGTCGGGCGCTGGTCGGGCATCCATGCCGAGGTCTTCTCGATCGGCTTCGGCCCGGTCCTGTGGTCGCGCACCGACCGGCGTGGCACGCGCTGGCAGATCGCGGCGCTGCCCTTCGGGGGCTTCGTGAAATTCGCGGGCGACGCCGATGCGGCTTCGGGCAAGGACGCGCAGTCGATGGCGGCGGCGCAGGCCGATCCGGCGGCGCTGCGGCGCACGATGCATGGCGCGCCGCTCTGGGCGCGGACGGCGACGGTGGCGGCGGGGCCGGCCTTCAACTTCGCGATGTCGATCCTGATCTTCACCGGCATCTTCATGATGCAGGGCACCGCGCGCGATCCGCTGACCGTGGGCCAGATGCAGGCCTTGCCGCAGGGCGCGTTCGATCTGCGCGCGGGCGACGAGATCATCTCGGTCGAGGGCGTGCCGGCCCCCTCCATCGGCGACGAGGAGGCGTGGAGCGCCTTCAGCGATGCGCTGCCGCTGGTCCAGCCGATGGACTACGTGGTGCGCCGCGACGGCGTCGAGATGGCCGTGGAAGGCCCCTTCCTGATGCCGCCCTATGTCTCTCAGGTGGCGCCGCGCGGGGCGGCCGACGACATCGACATCCGGCCCGGCGACGTGATCGTCGCGGTGGACGGCCAGCCGATCTTCGCCTTCGAGCAGATCCGCACGGCGGTCGAAGGGTCCGGCGGGCGGGTCCTGCAACTGGAGGTGTGGCGCGACGGCCAGATCATCCCCTTCGCGCTGGCGCCCAAGCGGGTGGACGAACCCCGGCCCGATGGCGGCTTCCGCACCGAATGGCGGATCGGCATCCTGGGCGGCATGGCCTTCGAGGCCGCGACCGTCACGCAAGGCCCGGGACAGGCGCTGTCGGGCGCTGTCAGCCAGACCTGGGCGGTGGTCGAGAATTCGCTCTCGGGGCTCTGGCACATGGTCACCGGGGCGATCAGCACCTGCAACATGTCCGGGTTCATCGGCATCGCCGAAGCCTCCGGGTCCATGGCCGAACAGGGGGCCGAAAGCTTCATCTGGTTCATCGCCGTCCTGTCGGTGGCGGTCGGGCTGCTGAACCTCTTTCCCATCCCGGTCCTCGATGGCGGGCACCTGGTCTTCTACGCCTACGAGGCCGTGGCGGGCCGCCCGCCCAGCGACCGCGCCCTGCGGGTGCTGATGGGCGTGGGCCTGACGCTGGTCCTGTCGCTGATGATCTTCGCGCTGGCGAACGACATCCTCTGCCCCTGATGTCCGCCGCCCCCGCGGCAACCCGAGACGCGGCCCTTGCCACGACATGACACGGTTTGTGCCACAAAGTTGCCGCGATCTGCGCCTACCTGTCGCGGGACGCAGAAGGATGAGCGACATGCAGACCCTGACCAGAACCTACGAAGGCCTCAGCCTGGTGGTCGAACTCAACTGGGATCGGCTCCTCTACGTGGCGGCGATCGGGCTGTCGCTGCTTGCTGGCCTGTTCATCGGCTCCCTTTTCTGACCCCATCTGCGCCGTCCGGCGCCCCCGGCAGACATGACACCCGGCCCATCGCGGCGCGGGTGTTTTTGTGCTTTTGACAAGGAGTCCCAATCCCGTTACTCACGATGCAGAATGTCCGTTGAAGATGGGGACGCCGACATGGCTCTGAGGATCATTTCGCGCACATCCTGCGCATCGGGCGCGACCAAATCCAATATGTTGTGTGTTGGGCTCGCCGGAATTTTCCTAGCGATTGCAACGGTCTTCGCCGCGGTTCCGGGGGCGGCGCAGGCGCAGAGCTTCCGCTTCGACAGCGTCCGGGTCGAGGGCAACCAGCGCATCGCGACCGACACGATCATCAGCTACGCGGGAATCGCCCGGGGGCAGAGCGTCACCGGCGGGGACATCAACGCCGCCTACCAGAGAATCGTTGACAGCGGCCTTTTCGAAACAGTCGTGATCGAGCCCCGCGGCGGCACGCTGGTCATTCAGGTGGTCGAGTTCCCGACGATCAACCGCATCAATTTCGAGGGCAACGCGCGCATCAAGGACGAAGAACTGGCGGGCTTCATCGAGAGCGCGCCGCGCCGCGTCTTCAACCCGGCCCAGGCCGAGCGCGACGCCGGCACCATCGCCGAGGCCTATTCCCAGCAGGGCCGCATCGCCGCGACCGTGACGCCGCGCATCATCCGGCGTTCCGACAACCGGGTCGACCTGATCTTCGAGATCGCCGAGGGCGACACGGTCGAGGTCGAACGCATCAGCTTCGTCGGCAACCGCGCCTATTCCGACCGCCGCCTGCGCCGCGTGCTGCAGACCAAGCAGGCCACCTTCCTGCGCGCGGTCTTCCGCAACGACACGCTGATCGAGGACCGGATCGAGTTCGACAAGCAGGTCCTGCGCGACTTCTACCTGTCGCGCGGCTACATCGATTTCCGCGTCAACAGCGCCAATGCCGAACTGACGCGCGAGCGTGACGCCGTCTTCCTGGTGGTCAACATCCAGGAAGGCCAGCAATTCCGCTTCGGCCAGATCACCACGGTCAGCGAATATCCCGGCGTCGAGCCCGAGGCCTACCAGGCCGCGCTCCGGGTCGCGCCCGGGCAGATCTATTCGCCGGCACTGGTCGAGACCGCCATCGCGCGGATGGAGCGCCTCGCCCTCCAGCAGGAGGTCGATTTCCTGCGCGTCGAGCCGCGCATCACCCGCAACGACCGTGACCTGACGCTGGATATCGAATTCGTGCTGACCCGCGGCGAGCGCATCTTCGTCGAGCGCATCGACATCGAGGGCAACACCACCACGCTGGACCGCGTCGTGCGCCGCCAGTTCAAGGTGGTCGAGGGCGATCCCTTCAACCCGCGCGAGATCCGCGCCAGCGCCGAACGCATCCGCGCCCTGGGCTTCTTCTCGACCGCCGATGTCGAGGCGCGCGAAGGCTCGGCGCCCGACCAGGTCGTGATCGACGTCGATGTCGAGGAACAGCCCACCGGCTCGCTGTCGCTGGGCGGGTCGTTCAGCCGCAACGACGGCTTCGGCGTGGCGATCGGCCTGCAGGAATCGAACTTCCTGGGCCGCGGCCAGTTCCTCAGCTTCAACTGGTCCGAGGCGGAGGAGAACGAAGCCTATACCTTCTCGTTCGCGGAACCCGCTCTTCTGGGCCGCGATGTCCGCTTCGACTTCGGGATCGGCTTCACCGCGACGGATTCGGGCTTTGCCGCCTACGACACCGAGCGCACCTTCCTGCGCACCGGCCTGACCTTCCCGCTGGGCGAGAAGACGAACCTCGAGACCCGCGTCTTCTACGAATCCTTCGAGATGCTGGCACGGACGCCCGCGACCAACGGCGCCGTAATCGGCAACGAGATCGCGCTCGGCGAGCGCAGCAGCATCGGTCTGGGCTACAAGTTCACCTTCGACAGCCGGGCCGGCGGGCTCGACCCCAATGCCGGCTGGCGGATCGAATTCGGCCAGGAATATGCCGGCATCGCGGGCGACAACGATTACATCAAGACCAACATCAAGGCCCTGGCGCAGCGCCGGATCCTGAACGAGGAAGTGACGCTGCTGGCCTCGATCGAAGGCGGCGCGCTGGCATGGCGCGGCAACGGCACCAGCCGCATCGTCGACCGCTTCAACCTGTCGCCCTCGATCATGCGCGGGTTCGAACCGGCGGGGATTGGCCCGCGCGACATCGGCGGTGGAGCCGACGACGCCCTGGGCGGCAACTACTACGCCGTCGCCTCGTTCGAAGCGCAGTTTCCCCTGGGCCTGCCCGAGGAGATCGGCCTGACCGGCGCGGTCTTCTACGACATCGGCAACCTGTGGGATCTCTCCGACGCCAACCTGGCGGGCGGCACCGTGGTGGGCGAGGGCGGCTCGGCCCGCCACGTGATCGGCTTCTCGCTGCTCTGGGACACCGCGATCGGCCCGCTGCGGTTCAACTTCACCAATGCCATCAAGAAAGAGACCTTTGACAAGGACCAGAGCTTCGACTTCACGCTCCAGGCGCGGTTCTGATCGCACCATGACGGCCGCAGGTCGCCGCGTCTTTCTGGCGGCTCTGGCGGCCGTTTTCGTTTCGGCGGGGGCTCCGGCCCCGGCCCAGCAGCTCGGCCTGACGCAAAGCCCGATCCTGACCGTCGAATCCGACCGTCTCTATGGGCAATCCGCCTTCGGCCAGCGCGTCGCCCGCGAGATCGAGGCCGAAAGCGCCGTTCTGGCCGCCGAGAACCGCAGGATCGAAGCCGAGCTGATCGCCGAGGAACGCGACCTGACCGACCGGCGCAGCCAGATGGACGCCCAGGCCTTCCGCACCCTCGCCGATGCCTTCGACGAGAAGGTGCGCGAGATCCGGCGCACCCAGGACGCAAAGGCGCGCGACCTGGCGCGCAAGCGCGACGCCGACCGCGTCGCCTTCCTGCAGGTCGCGGCCCCGGTGCTGGAACAGCTGATGCGCGAGGCCGGAGCCTCGATCATCCTCGAGCGCGCCAGCGTGCTTCTCAGCGCCAACGAGACCGACATCACCGACCTGGCCATCGAACGGATCAACGACGCGATCGGCGATGGCGCGAACCTGACGCCGGAAGGGCAGGACTAGGACCGCTCTGCCCGGGCCAGGCTGCGCCGCCTTGCCCTGACACGGGCGGCTTGATACTGACGGGCAGACAGACTTCCCCAGGGATGACCCGATGACCGACCAGCCCACCAGCGCCGACATCAAGATGATCCAGCGGATCATCCCGCACCGCTATCCGTTCCTGCTGGTCGACAAGGTCGTGGACATCGACGGCTATGCCTCGGCCCGGGGCATCAAGAACGTCACCATGAACGAGCCGCATTTCCAGGGCCATTTTCCGGGCAACCCGATCATGCCCGGCGTCACCATCATCGAGGCGATGGCGCAGACGGCCGCCGTGATGGTGGGCGTGGCGCTGGGATATGCGGATCGCGAGCTGAAGGTCTATTTCATGGCCATCGACAATGCCAAGTTCCGCCGCATGGTGGTGCCCGGCGACGTGCTGGAGATGAAGCTGACCACGTTGCGCGGGCGCCCCGGCGGCAAGGTCTGGCGCTTCGGCGGCGTGGCCGAAGTGGCGGGCGAGATGGCCGCCGAGGCCGAATTCACCGCCATGATGGACATGCCCGCCGAATGAGCGCGCCTCAGCTGGTTCACCCCTCGGCCGTCATCGAACCCGGTGCGAAACTGGGCGAAGGGGTGCGGATCGGGCCCTTCTGCGTGGTCGGAGCGGGCGTCACCCTGGGCGACCGGGTCGAGCTGAAATCCCATGTCGTGGTCACGGGCAACACCGAGATCGGCGCGGATACCGTCGTCTTTTCCTTCGCCGTGATCGGTGAGGTGCCGCAGGACCTGAAATATCGCGGCGAGGACAGCCGCCTGGTGATCGGGCAACGCAACCGCATCCGGGAACATGTCACGATGAACTGCGGCACCGAAGGGGGCGGCGGCGTGACCCGCGTGGGCGATGACGGGCTGTTCATGGCGGGATGCCACATCGCGCATGACGCCCAGGTGGGCAACCGGGTGATCGTCGTGAACTCGGCCGCCATCGCGGGCCATTGCGTGCTGGAAGACGACGTGATCGTGGGCGGGCTCTCGGGCGTGCATCAATGGGTGCGCATCGGGCGCGGGGCGATCATCGGGGCGGTGACGATGGTCACCAACGACGTGATCCCCTATGGCCTTGTGCAGGCGCCGCGCGGGGAACTCGACGGGCTGAACCTCGTCGGGCTGAAACGCCGGGGCGTGGCGCGCACCGACATCACGGCGCTGCGGGCGGCTTTCCAGATGCTGGCCCAGGGCGAGGGCACCTTCCAGGACCGCGCCCGCCGCCTGGGCGAGGACAATGACAGCGAATATGTCCAGGAGATCGTGCGCTTCGTGCTGGGCGACAGCGACCGGTCCTACCTGACGCCGGGCTGAGGCGGTGCTGGCGCTGATCGCGGGGCGCGGGGCCTTGCCTGCGGCGGTGGCCGGGGCGCTGGACCGGCCGCCGCTGGTCTGCACGCTGGCCGGCAACGCGCCCGACGGTCTTGAACCCGACATCACCTTCCGGCTGGAGACGCTGGGCACGCTGGTCGCGGACCTGGTGGCGCGCGAGGTGACGCAGGTCTGTTTCTGCGGCGCGGTCAGCCGCCCGGCGGTGGACCTGGCGCTGATCGACGCGGCGACGCTGCCTCTGGTGCCCGTCCTGCAACGCGCGCTGCAACCGGGCGACGACGGCGCTCTGCGCGCGATCATGGGCGTTTTCGAGGACGCGGGCCTTCAGGTCGTGGCCGCACACCGGATCGCGCCAGACCTCTTGCCGCCGGAAGGCATCCTGACCGCGATCGGACCCGATGCGAGCCCCGCCGAGACCGCGCGCGCCCTGCGCGAGATCGCCGCGATGGCGCGCATCGACGAAGGCCAGGCCTGCGTGGTGCGGGGCGATCAACTCCTGGCGCGGGAAGGGCCCGGGGGGACGGACGCGATGCTGGCGGCCCTGGCCGCACGCGCGACACCGGACAGCGACGCGGACGATCCTTTCTTCGCGGCGATGGATGCGGTGGGCGATCTGCTGGGCGATGCCGCCGACTGGCTGTCCGGCGACGATACCCCCCGGACCCG
>SBFT01000361.1 GCA_006227805.1 Paracoccaceae bacterium | reverse complement strand
CCCGCCTTCCTGGGCCTGTGGTCCGGGCTGCCGCGCTATCGCTGGCTGGGACGATTGGTGGGGCGGCCCGGTATCCGGCACCTGGCCTGCCTGATCTATGACCACGCGCTGGCGCCCCTGATCCATCGCCGGCATCTCGCGCGGCAGGCGCGGCGCGCGCGCGACGGGGCAAGGGCCGCGCGCTAGCCGGGCGTCAGGGCGTCAGGGTTTCAGGGCAGCCAGCAGATCGCCGTTGCGGCAATAGCCGGGCGGTCGGTCGCGCGGGCCGCCTTCCGCCTCGGAGAGGTCCAGCCACCGGGCGCAATCCTGCGGATCGCTGCAATCGGTGCAGGCCAGCACCGCGCCCGACAGATCGCCCGGCTGCAACCTGCCCCGGAACAGCGCCTGCTCGAGATCGACGCCGACCCGGGTCGCCATGCGATCGAACAGGTCGGCATGTTTCCTGAAATCCCTCGACATGGATCGGACCTCCCCGGCTTGATCCCGACACCGACAGGATGCGGGGCGCACGCCGGCACCGCCTTGACCCAGATCAACGCCCCCTGCCCCAAGGCAAGGTCAGCCCCCGGTCAGCCGCGGGCCCGCGCCACGGTCCGGCGCACCAGGTCGGCACGCTCGGCATTGGGCGGATGGGTGCCCAGGAAGCGGTTGCCCGGGTCGGGAATGCGCGAGAAGAATTCCGATCCGCGCAGCGCGTCATAGCCCGCGCGCAGGGTGATCAGGGTGCCCAGTTCGTCCGCTTCCAGCTCGAATTCCTTGGAATAGCTGCGCGCGCCCACGACCGCGCCCAGACGCTGGGCCGATTCGACGCTGCCGGTTCCGCCGCCCGTCAGCGTGGCCAGCCCCCCGAAGACCAGCGCGCCCGCCATCGCGTTGCGCTGCTGGCGGTCGAGATGGCCCAGGATGTGATGCGCCGCCTCGTGCCCCATCACGAAGGCCAGCTCGTCCGTGTTGCGCGCATCCGCGATCAGCGCCAGCGTGAAGGTGAGCACGGGGCGGCCGGTTTCATCGCGGCTCTGATAGGCGTTGACGGGCTGGCCCGGGCGGTCGTCGACCACGATGCGGAAATCGCAATCGGTGTTCACGGTCAGCCGGCGGCATTCGGCCTCGGCCACCGGCTCGACCGTCCGGACCACCTGCACGAAGGCGCGCGCCGCCGCCTCCGGCGCCAGGGGCGGCGCCGCGGTGCCGGCGGCGGGCATGGGGCGCGCCACCTCGGTCGGCACGTCGCAGGCGGCCAGGGCCAGAACCGCAACGATCCCGATCCATGTTGTCCATCGCTTCATGCGTCGCGCCTCTGCCTCCGGGTTCTCGCGACCGAGACTAGCATGGCCAATGGCCGCTTCCAGACCCCGTCGCGCAGGCGTGACCCGGCCCGGCAAGGCCCCGCCAATGCGCGCCGCCCCCGGCGACTTCGCCTGCGCTTGCGAATCCCGCGCCGGGCGGTCAGGCTGAGGCCATGTTTACGATCGAACATGATTTCGACGCCACCATCATCACCCTGATGGACGAGGGACCCGCCCCGCTGCAGGAGGACGTCGTGGTCAACAGCTTCGCCGAATGCGTGTCTGTCGAGCAATACGACCCCCGGACCGACACCGTGCAGCGCGTCACCCTGTCGCCGGCGCAGCTGCGCGACCTCGCGGCGGCCCTCGATCTGCCGGAAGGGGTCTACGCGCTGCGCCCGCCGGGCGAGACCTGAACGGAAAGGCCCCGATGACGACCGGTTTCTTCTGGGACGAACGCTGCTTCTGGCATGGTGGCGGAAACTACGCCTTCACGCTTCCGATCGGAGGCCTGGTGCAGCCGCTGGCGGCCGGCGGCCTGCCCGAAAGCCCCGAGACCAAGCGTCGGCTGAAGAACCTCATGGACGTCACGGGCCTGACCCGCGCGCTGTCGGTTCAGGGTGCCGATCCCGCCAGCCGCGAGGACCTCTTGCGCGTGCATCCCGCCACCTATCTTGACGCGTTCAAGGACCTCTCGGATGCGGGCGGGGGACAACTGGGTCTGCGCACCCCCTTCGCCACGGGCGGCTACGAGATCGCGGCGCTGTCGGCGGGACTGGCCGTGGCGGCGCTGGACCAGGTCTGGACCGGGCGGCTGCGCAACGCCTATGCCCTGTCGCGCCCGCCCGGGCATCATTGCCTGCCGGATTTTCCCAACGGCTTCTGCCTGATGGCCAACATCGCCATCGCCGCCGAAGCCCTGCGCACGCGCCACGGACCCATGCGCATCGCGGTGCTGGACTGGGACGTGCATCACGGCAACGGCACCGAGGCGATCTTCTACGACCGCGCCGACACGCTGACGATCTCGATCCACCAGGAGGGGAACTACCCCCTCGATACCGGCAGCCTCGAGGCCAGGGGCGCGGGGGCGGGCCTGGGTCTCAACCTCAACGTGCCCCTGCCCGCGGGCGCGGGCGATGCGACCTACCTTGCCGTGATGGACCGGATCGTGCGCCCCGCGCTCGAGCGCTTCCGCCCCGACATGATCGTGGTCGCCTGCGGCTTCGACGCCTCGGCGGTCGATCCGCTGGCGCGGATGCTGGTCACAGCCGAGGGCTTCGCGAACATGACCGCGCGCGTCATGGACGCGGCCGGAACCCTGTGCGGCGGCAAGCTGGTCCTGGTGCACGAGGGCGGCTATTCCGAGGTCTATGTCCCCTTCTGCGGCCACGCCACCATCACGACGCTGGCGGGAAGCGACATCACCGCCCCCGACCCGATGGCGCAGGCCCTGCGCGTCCGCCAGCCCTCGGCCCGGTTCGAGGCCTTCCTGCAATCGGAAGTCGACCGCATGGCCAGCCTTCTGCTGGATTGACACATCACCCCACCCTTCCTCTCGCCCCAAATATCCCGGGGAGCGCGAGGGGCAGCGCCCCTCGCCCCGGTCTTGAATCCGCAACCCCGATCCCCGAGATAGACCCGAGACCATCCGAAGGACAAAAACGCCCATGCCCCCCAGAAACCAGGCCGCGCTCGACTTCCTGCTGACCCGCCGCTCACGCCCGGCCAAGACGCTGGGCACCCCGGTCCCCGACCGCGCGCAGCTGACGGAACTGCTGACCGCCGCGGCGCGCAGTCCCGATCACGGCAAGCTGGAACCCTGGCGCTTCATCGTGCTGGAAGGCGGGGCCTTCGCGCGCCTGTCGGACCTGGTGGGCCGGCGCGGCGCCGAGATCGGCAAGTCCGAGGAGGACATCGCCAAGGCGCGCAACCAGTACGACATGGCCGAACTGGCCGTTGTCGTGGTCGAAAGCCCGAAAACCTCCGAGAAGATCCCCGCGATCGAACAGACCTATTCGGCCGGCGCGGTGTGCCTGGCACTTCTGAACGCGGCCCTTGCCGCAGGCTGGGGGGCCAACTGGCTGTCGGGCTGGCCCTCGCATGACGCGGCCTTCCGGGCCGAAGGCTTCGGCCTCGCCCCGCACGAGCGCATCGCGGGCATCATCCATATCGGCACCGAAACCGCGGTCCCGCCGGACCGCCCGCGCCCGGACATCGCCACGCTCACCACCTGGGTCTCGGCGTGATCCTGTCGTGCTTCTTCGCGGCCCTGGGCCAGTTGGGCGACCCGCGCTTCCGCCGGGTGCTGTGGCTGGGCCTGGCCCTGACCATCGCCCTTCTGGTCGCGGCGACCGCGGGGCTTCTGGCGCTGATCCAGGCCTTCGTCACGGACGAGACCGGATTGCCGCTGATCGGACCGGTCACCTGGCTCGACGACGTGCTCAGCGTCTCGTCGGTCTTCGTGATGCTGATCCTGTCGGTCTTCCTGATGGTGCCGGTCGCCTCGGCCATCACCTCGATGTTTCTCGACACCGTGGCGGACGCGGTCGAGGCGCGGCATTATCCGGGCCTGCCCCCCGCCCGGCCCGTGCCCTTCTACGAGGCGCTGAAGGACAGCATCAACTTCCTGGGCGTGCTGATCGCGGCCAACCTGGCGGCGATCCTGCTCTATGTCTTCGTGCCCTTCGCGGCGCCCCTGATCTTCTGGGGGCTGAACGGGCTGCTTCTGGGGCGGGAATACTTCACGCTTGCCGCGATGCGGCGGGTGGGGCGCGTGCGTGCGAACCAGATGCGGCGCGAACATTCCGGCACGATCTGGCTGGCGGGGGCTCTGATGGCGGTGCCGCTGACGATCCCGCTGGTGAACCTGCTGATCCCGATCCTGGGGGCCGCCACCTTCACGCATCTCTTCCACCGCCTGTCGCTGCGCTGATCGCGCCCTCAGTCGTAGACGAAGGCCTCGCTCAGGATGCGGGCGGGCGGCACGCCCAGCGCGCGCAGATCGGCCGACACCGCCTTCAGCATCGGTGGCGGGCCGCACAGGACATGGTCCCGGTCCCGGCGCGCGTCCTGCGGCAGAACGCGGGCCAGCAG
>SBFT01000357.1 GCA_006227805.1 Paracoccaceae bacterium | reverse complement strand
GTCGGGCACGCTCCAGTAGAGGTCCGCCTCGTCATGGGTGTAATAGGCGAGCGCCCCGTCCGAGGGCCAGCTGAACCAGAGGAACCGCCCCGCGAGACCCGCGTTCTGTTGCAGCAGGACGGCGCGGCGGCAGCCCTTCTCGAAGCCGATGTAGTAGCCATGCACGTAGATCGCGGGGGCGCGGTCCGCCGCCGTGGCCTGAAGGGCGTCGAACATCTGCGCGCCGTCGGTCTCGCGTACGTCCTCGACGCGCAGGAATTCCTCGCGGATCGAGGCCGGTGCCGCCTCGGCCAGGGGTGTCAGGCCGCCGAGGTCGATATTGCGGACCCGGCACGATCCCGCGCTGAGACCGCTGCGTTCGTCGCCGAAGGCCGTGCGCGGATCGCCCGAACCGGTGCGATTGCGCAGGGTCAGGAAGGGGACCTCGCGCGCGATGGCGCCGTCCTGCGCCGACGAAGGCGACGGCAGCGCGATGGCGCAGGCCGCAATGGCGAGGCCCGCGCAGATGACGCCCGCAAGACGTGACGGAGTGGATCGCATTCTTGCCTCCGGAAGACATGTGCCGATATCCTTTGGCCCAGTATCGACAAAATCGGCAGGTCGGGACATCCGAAAAATGGCGCAAGCCGACACTTCACCCCCGGCATGGCCATCGACAGGGGACCTGCTCGTGCCCGGGCCTCGGGTGGCGCCTCGACCGGACCCGCGGCGAGGGCGGCCGGAATGACACGGCCTCTGCGCCAAGGACACTGGAGCGAAGCATGACGCGCACCATCCTCTCCCGGATCATCGGCCCCCTTTCGGTGCCCTGCCTGCTTCTGGGCCTTCTCTTCTTCGCGGCCTCGCTGACCCCCTCGCTCATTCCGCGGGGACCCGAGGTGCAGGGCATCCTGGGCGGTCTGGTCATGGGCGTGGGCTATCTGGCCGGCGTGATCGTCGCCCTGCTCTGGCGCGCCGCCGATCTGCCGGTCCTGTCGGGACGGCCGGCGCGCGCGCTGACCGGGCTGATCGCGGCGGGAATCGTCGTGCTGTTCCTCTGGGTCCTGGGATCGAGCCTGATCTGGCAGAACGACCTGCGCGCGAAGATGAACATGGAGCCCGCCGACGGGCTGAATCTCGCCCGCATCCTCGTGCTCGGCCTCGCCACATTCGCCGCCACCTTCCTGCTGGGCCGCCTGGTCGCGTCGTTCTTCCGGCTGGTCCGCGCCTGGTTCTACCGCGTGATGCCGCCCCGGCGCGCGAATGTCCTGGGCGTCATAGCGGTGGCGGCGATCCTCTTCGTGGCGACGCGGGACGGGATCGTCGACCGGGTGGTGGTCGCACTCGACGAAAGCTACGAGGCGGCGCAGGCGCTCTTCGACCGGGCGCCGCCGCCACCGGCCGATCCGCGCAGGACGGGAAGCGCCGCCTCGCTGGTGGACTGGACGGCCATCGGCGCGCCCGGGCGCGACTACATCACCTCCGGGCCGGACGCGGCGGCGATCTCGGCCTTCACGGGACGGCCCGCGCTGGACCCGATCCGCGTCTATGTCGGACGCGCCAACGGCGACACACCCCGCGAAAGGGCCGAACTGGCCCTGGCCGAGCTGCAGCGCCAGGGCGCCTTCGAGCGCAAGGTGCTGATCCTGGCCAGCCCTACCGGCACGGGCTGGATGGATCCCGGCGCGGTCGATCCGGTCGAATTCATGCATGACGGGGACATCGCGACGGTCGCGGTGCAGTATTCCTATCTCCAGTCGCCGCTGGCGCTGATCCTCGAGACGAATTCCGGGCTGGATCAGGCCGTCGCCCTGCAGGACGTGGTGCACGGTTACTGGAAGACCCTGCCGCCGGAGGCGCGCCCGCGCCTCTACGTTCACGGCCTCAGCCTCGGGGCGTGGTCGTCGATGCATGCGACCAACCTGTTCCGCCTGCTCGACGATCCCATCGACGGGGCGTTCTGGGCCGGGCCGCCCTTCCCGTCGGCCTTCTGGAAATATGTCCAGAACCAGCGCAATCCCGGCAGTCGCTGGGTTCTGCCCGAGATCGGCGACGGCTCGCTGGTGCGCTACGCCTCGCATGTCGCTGACGCGTCGCAGGCGCAGTCGGATTGGGGCGCGATGCGCATCGTCTTCCTGCAATATTCCAGCGATCCCGTGGTGTTCTATGACCCGGCCTCGCTGTGGCGCGCGCCGCCCTGGATGCGCGAGCCGCCCGCCCCGGACATGTCCGAACACTTCGTCTTCATGCCGATCGTGACGCAGTTCCAGCTGGCGATGGACCTGGCCTTGTCCTTCGGGTCCCCGCCCGGATACGGGCACGCCTATTTCGCGCGCGACTACATCGGTCCCTGGGTCCAGGTGACCGCGCCCGAGGGCTGGACCGCCGCCGACACGACGCGGCTGATCGCGCTCTGCGATGGCGGCTTCGGCGAAGGCTGCGTCACGGCAGGGCAGTGACGACCCGAGTGGTGCGCGTCATGCCCCGGGGTCATCCGGACCGTCGATTTCCGCGATCACCGCGGCGCCGATCGCCCGGATGAAGTTCACCGTTTCCATCGTGCCGTCGCGGAGATCCTCGGCCGCCCGCGCGGTGGGGGCCCACTGATTGTTCTCGTCCCGGACGATCCAGCCTTTGCTTTCCATCCATTGCAGCTTGCGGCGCACGGATTCGCGCGGGATGCCCGTCGCCTCGGCGATGGACGCCGTGTTGGTCAGCCGTGTCGGGGCCGACGAATCGGCACCCTCCAGCAGGGCGCCGCGCCAGTTCGCGCGCTGGGTTCCGAGCGACAATGTCAGCAGCACGAGCATGGCGTCGAGATCGCCGTCGAAGTCGCGCCGCAGGACATTCAGAAGCCGGGCGAAGGCCAGCCTGTGGATGGGATAGAACCTGTCGAGCCTCGAGAGCACCCAGTCATTCGTCACGCGCGCAGGCATCTGTCGCTGGCATCCCCGTCACCTCGTACCGATCCGGGTGGATCAGCCGTGATCACAATTATTGTAAAATCCTCTTTCATGCAAATACCCGATGAGACAGCCGGACGGCGCGTGTCGGCAAGGGACAAGGCGCCCCAACTCCCGCCGGCCATCCGGAGAAATCAGTGGCGGAAGTTCGCGACCGGGCGCAAAGATGGCCGCACCTGACCGATATCGGCGGTCCCGCGACGGGTGCATCCCCATCCCTCGCCACCGAGGAGAGACCGACCCATGCCACCGCAACCGACGCCGCGCGACGTCCCCGCAGCCCGCAGGCCAGGGCGGGCATGATGCGCTGGCGCATCCTGGGGCTTCTGTTCGCGGCCCGTGTCGGGGCGGGCTTCCAGTTCCAGACCATGGGCTCGGTCGGAGCGGAGCTGTCGGATGTCTTCGCCCTCGACAATGCGCAGATCGGCCTGATGATCGGCCTCTTCATGGCGCCGGGCCTGTTCCTGGCCCTGCCGGCCGGATTTTCCGGCCGCTTCGTCCCGGATCGCGTGCTGGTGGGAGTGGGGCTTCTGGCCCTGGCCCTGGGCGGGGCGCTGTCCGGACTGGCCAGCCTGCCTCTCGGCATCGGGATCGGACGGGTCCTGTCCGGCGCGGGGTTCGTGATCGCCGGGCTCTACTTCACCAAGATGGTGGCGGACTGGTTCGAAGGGCGCGAGATCGCGACCGCGATGAGCATCCTGGTGATGAGCTGGCCCTTCGGGATCGCCATGGGACAGATCGGGCACAGCTGGCTTGTGGAAAGCTTCGGCTGGCGCGTCCCTTTCGCCGTCTCCGCCGTCTATTGCGCGCTGGCGGGCCTTGCCGTCCTGGCCTTCTACCGCGCGCCCGAGGATCTGCCGCGCCCGGGCGGCGGCGGGACACGGGGGCTTCTGCCGCGCGAATGGGGGCTGATCTGCATCGCCGGGACGGCCTGGGGCGTGTTCAACGCGGGTTATGTCGTCTATCTCAGCTTCGGCCCGAGGATGCTCGAGGCGCAAGGGGCGAGCCCGCTTGCGGCGGCCGCCGTCATCAGCGTGGGCAGCTGGCTGATGATCCTGTCGGGGGCCGCCTGCGGCCAGGTCGTCGACCGCTTCGGGCGGCGCGAGATCGTCCTCGGCCTCTGCATGGCGGGCGCGGTTCTGGCGCTGATGCTGCTGAGCCTGCCCGGCGCGGGGCTGGCGGCGAGCCTTCTCTTCGGGCTTGTCGGCATGGCGCCGGCGGGCGTCCTCATCGCGCTGGCGGGCCAGGCCGTGGCGGCGGAGCGGCGCGCCTTCGGCATGGGGGTCTTCTTCACCGTCTATTATGCGGTGATGACGGTCAGCCCACCGGCTGCCGGTTGGCTTTTCGACCGGACCGGAACGCCCGACGGCGCGATCCTGCTGGGTGCGCTTCTCTTCGCGCTGGTCCTGCCGCTGGCGGTTCTCTTCGCGAGGCTGGCGAACCGCAAGCCCGCCTGACGCCGCC
>SBFT01000055.1 GCA_006227805.1 Paracoccaceae bacterium | reverse complement strand
CCGACCCGCATCGCCTCGACCGCCATCGGCACGTCGCCATGCCCCGTGATCATGATCACCGGCAGCGCGCTGTCGGTGCCCATCAGCTTCTTCAGAAGCTGGATCCCGTCCATCCCCGGCATCCGGATGTCCGAGATCACGATCCCCGGGTAATCGGGCCCCAGAACCTTCAGCGCATCCTCGGCGCAGGCGAAGGTCTCGGTGTCATAGCCCGACAGCGCCAGCCACTGGCTGATCGACTGGCGCATGTCCTTTTCGTCATCGACAATCGCAATCTTCATCGCTTTCGCCATCGGCCACCTCGCTTCACAGGTGCGGCTATTCCGCCGCCTCGATACCGTCTTCCAACAATATGGGAAGCTGCATCTCGAATACAGCACCCCCCGACTGAGCATTTCGCGCCGTCAGCCGTCCGCCCAGGTCGTTCACGATCCCGGACGAGATGGCAAGCCCCAGGCCCACACCGTCGCCCGGTTGCTTGGTGGTGTAGAACGGCTCGAAGAGCGCATCCAGATCCTCGATCCCGGGGCCGTTGTCGCGCACCGTCAGCGTCGCGGTCTGCCCGGCCGCCAGGATGATCTCGATCTCGGGGTCGGCCACGGCCTTGGTGGCGTCGAGCGCGTTGCGCAGAAGATTGATCATCACCTGCTCGATCCGCACCCGGTCGCCCATCACCCGCACCGGGCCATCCGGCAGGATGCGCGCGATCCGCACCTTCCGCTGGCGCAGTTGCGGCTCCATCATCGACAGGGCGGATGCCAGCGCATCGCCCATGTTCACCGGCGACAGCTGCTGGCTGCCCTTGCGGGCATAGGACTTGAGCTGGCGGGTGATCGCGCCCATCCGTTCGATCAGGTCGTCGATCCGCCCGAACGAGGCCAGCGCCTCCTCGGGGCGATTGCGCCGCAGCAGCAGCCGCGCGCCCGCGAGGTAGGTCTTCATCGCGGCGAGCGGCTGGTTCAACTCGTGGCTGACGGCGGCCGACATCTCGCCCAGGGCCGCCAGTTTCGAGGATTGTGCCAGCGTCTGCTCGGCCACTTCCAGCGTAGCCTGGACGCGTTCGCGCTCGGCGATTTCCCGCTGCAGGCGCGCGTTCAATGCGCGCAGCTCCGCCGACTCGCGCTGGAACAGCACCATGCGCGAGGCCGTCTTGCGGCTGAGGAAATAGAAGACCAGCGCCAGAAGGATCGCGAATCCCATGATTTCCAGCGCCAGCACCCCGTTCACCCGCTCGCGCACCGAGGCATAGGTGGTGAAGGAGGTCAGCCGCCAGCCCTGGAACGGGATGCGCGCCTCGGACCGGATCACGGCCTCGCCCTGCAGATAGGCGTCCGCGGGCAGCGCGGTCCAGTCGGCGGTGGCGCGGATCGCGCGCTCGATGGCGCTTTGCGGCGTCTGCAGCGCCAGGGCCTCGGCCTCGGACAGGCCGCGCCAGCGCGGCTCGGTCGACAGGATGATGGTGCCCTGGCTGTCGGTGACCACCAGCGCCTCGGTGAACCCCGCCCAGGCGCGTTCGAACTTGGCGAGATCCACCTCGACGACGATCACCCCCAGGACCTGCGCCCCGCTTTCCAGGCGCCGCGAATAGGTGAAGGAATAATTCCCCGCCTCGCGCCGCGTGGTCGAGAACACGGTCGCATTGGTGCGCATCGCATCGACGAAATGCGGCTCGGTTCCGTGCATCGCCCCCAGGCGCGACCTGTCGGTGGCGGCCACCGTGCGACCGTCGCGGTCGAGCAGCATCAGCGAGGCCGCCCCGATTTCCTCGACGAACGAGATCAGCCGCTGGGACGAGGTCGAATAATCGCGCGAATTCAGCGCCGCGATCAGCGTCGGATCGCGCGACAGAAGCTGGGGCACGATGGCGTTGCGGCGCAACTCGGACAGGATGTTCCCGGAATAGAGCGCCAGACGCAACTCGGCGCGGTTCTTCGTGGTCGCGGTGAAGCGATCGGTCAGCCAGCTGTTGGTGACCCAGACCGTCCCGATGGCGGCACAGAGCACCGCCACGACCGCAAGCCGCAGCCACCATCCCGAGCGGTCGCGCGCAGGCGCGACGGGAACCAGCCCCACCGTGCCGACGCGCCGCGCCGTCTGAGTGCCGTCATCGCTTGCCTGCGTCATGCGCGAAGTCTATCCGCAGCGCCGCGCGCCGCCAAGCACGCAAGCCTGCCGCGGCGGGGTCATCGGCGTCAGGCCGCCGTCAGCGCGCCCGCCAGGGCGCGGAACAGGGCCACCCCGTCGGTTCCGCCATGGCCCGCATCGGCCGCGCGTTCAGGGTGCGGCATCATGCCGAGGACACGCCGGTTCTCCGACAGGATCCCCGCGATGTCCCCGCGCGACCCGTTGGGATTGTCGACATAGGTGAAGGCCACGCGGTCCTCGCCCGTCAGGCGCGCCAGCGTCTCGTCGTCGGCATAGTAATTGCCGTCGTGATGCGCGATCGGGATGCCGATCACGTCGCCCGCGTTGTAGCCTTGGGTGAACACGCTGTCCGAGGTCTGCACCCGCAGGGGCACCGTCCTGCAGACATAGCGCAGGCCCGCGTTGCGCAACAGCGCGCCCGGCAGAAGCCGCGTCTCGGTCAGCACCTGGAAGCCGTTGCACACACCCAGCACATATCCGCCGCGCGCGGCATGGGCCTTGATTGCCCCGCAGATCGCGGACTGCGCGGCGATGGCACCGCATCGCAGGTAATCGCCATAGGAGAACCCCCCGGGCACACCCACGATGTCGACGCCACGGGGCAGGTCGGCATCCTTGTGCCAGACCATCTCGACCTCGGCGCCGGCGGCCCGGAAGGCCACGGCCAGGTCGCGGTCGCAATTCGATCCCGGGAAGACGACGACGGCGGCTTTCATCGGCATCCCCCTAGCTCGGCATCTCGATGCGGTAGCTTTCGATGACCGTGTTGGCCAGAAGCTTCTCGCACATGTCGCGCACCTGGGCCTCGGTGGTGCCGGCGGCCAGGTCCAGTTCGATCACCTTGCCCTGCCGCACGCCCTGCACGCCCGCGAAGCCCATCGCCCCCAGCGCGTGGCGCACCGCCTCGCCCTGCGGGTCCAGAACGCCGTTCTTCAACATCACCGTCACGCGCGCTTTCATTCTCTCGTGGTTCCCTGCTTCTTTCTGGTCCCAAATACGCAAATCCGGCGCCCGCCCCCGGCGCGCCGGTCAGTTGATCAGCGTGGGCTTGGTCATGGCCGTCGCCGCCTTGGGCATCAGGCCCAGCCGCCGCGCAACCTCCGTGTAGGCATCCGTCAGCGATCCCAGGTCGCGCCGGAAGACGTCCTTGTCCAGCTTGCGGCCCGTCTCGATGTCCCACAGGCGGCAGCTGTCGGGGCTGATCTCGTCGGCCACGACCAGACGCTGGAAGTCGCCGTCATAGACACGGCCGATCTCGATCTTGAAATCGACGAGGCGGATGCCCACGCCATACATCACCCCGGCCATGAAGTCGTTGACCCGCAAGGCCAGGCTGAGGATGTCGTCCATGTCCTGCTGGCTGGCCCAGCCGAAGGCGGCGATATGCTCCTCGGTGACCAGCGGATCGCCCAGCTTGTCGTCCTTCAGGCAGTATTCCACGATGGGGCGCGGCAATTGCGTGCCCTCCTCCATGCCCAGACGCTTGGCCATGGTTCCGGCGGCGAAGTTGCGCACGATCACCTCGAGGGGGATGATCTCGCAGCTGCGCACCAGCTGTTCGCGCATGTTCAGGCGGCGGATGAAATGCGTGGGCACGCCGATCGTGTTCAGGCCGGTCATGAAATATTCCGACAGGCGGTTGTTCAGGACGCCCTTGCCTTCGATCACGTCCTTCTTCTGGGCGTTGAACGCGGTGGCATCGTCCTTGAAATACTGCACGATCGTGCCCGGTTCCGGGCCTTCGTACAGGATCTTGGCCTTGCCTTCGTAGATCTTCTTGCGCCGCGACATGGCCGTCCTTTCGGGAAGGGTGCGGGACTCAAGGATTGGCGCCCGCTTCGGCGTCCTCTTACGCCAAGGTCGCTCTTGCCGCAACCCGCGCCCCCTTGCGCAAGCGCGACCCCGGTGGCACATGGAAGAAGACCCTCACCGACGCAGCATGACAAGGGAGCCCGCAATGACAACTTTCGACGATCGCGAGAACGCGTTCGAAGCCAAGTTCGCCCATGATGCCGAGATGCAGTTCAAGGCCGAGGCGCGCCGCAACAAGCTCCTGGGCCTCTGGGCGGCGGGGCTTCTGGGCAAGACCGGCGACGATGCCGCCGCCTACGCGGTCGAGGTCGTCAAGGCCGATTTCGAGGAAGCCGGACACGAGGACGTCTTCCGCAAGGTCGCGGGCGACCTGGGTGACCGCGCCGACGAAGCCACGATCCGCGCCAAGATGGTGTCGCTGATGGCCGAGGCCAAGGCGCAGATCATGAGCGAGATCTG
>SBFT01000044.1 GCA_006227805.1 Paracoccaceae bacterium | reverse complement strand
CGGGCCTGGTCGAGGCGACGGGAACCGCCGACGCGATGGCGGCCCTGGCCCGCCGCATCGGTTGCGACCTGGCCGAGGAGGGCGCCCGCTGGGCGGCCCGGCACGAGATCACCGCGATCCTGGCGCCCTGGTTCGCCGCGCGGAAGGTGGCGGACTTCGCCGAGGGTTTCACCAAGGCCGGGCTGACCTGGTCGGAGTTCCGCACCACCCGCGAAGCGGTTATGGAAGATCCCGACCTGTCGACCGAGAACCCGATGTTCAGCATGTTGTCGCAGCCGGGACTGGGCAGTTTCCCCGTGCCGGGCCATGCCGCGACCTTCTCGGCCCATCCGCGCACGGCGCCGGTGGCGGCGCCGCGCCTGGGCGAGCATACCGAGGAAATCCTGGGCGATGTCGCGCGTCTGGATGATGCCGAGATCGCGCGCCTCTTCGATAAGGGGATCGTGCAGGCCCCTGACCGATCCGCGCCGCGATCCGCCGCCTGACGGACGCGAAACCCCCTTGCCAAGGACCGAGGCCGCCCTTAATGAACGGCCTCGGCCTTAGGGGTATAGCTCAGCTGGTAGAGCGACGGTCTCCAAAACCGTAGGTCGGGGGTTCGAGCCCCTCTGCCCCTGCCACTTTCCCGATCACGCAGCCGTCGGCACCGCGCCGGTATATTCTCCGCGCGCAGGGTAGTTCTTTTCGATGACGAAATCCAAGGCACCCACCAGTTCGGCAAAGCTGGGCCGGATGAAGGGCATCGTCTGGACCGACGAGAAATAGAGCGACCGGTCCGGTGACACCAGGAACAGCCCGGGCTCCGAGAACAAGGCCGGTTCCTCGATCCCGATCGAGGTCTTGCCGCGCCCGGTCGAGATGAAGAGACCCCAGTCGCGCGCCTGGGTCAGGGGCAGGCTGTGGGCGAAGCGCAGGTGTTTCGACCCCACGCGTTCGGCCATCTGCGCGGTGCGGTCCGCATCGTCGCTGCTGATCGCCACCACGCCGACGCCGCGCTGGGCAAAGGTGTCGACCAGCCCGTCCAGTTCCTTCAGATACTTGATGCAGAGCGGGCAATGCAGCCCGCGATAGAACACGACCAAGGTGCCGCGTTCGTTTCCGTCGGTGGCCAGGTCAAAGCTGCCACCGCCCAGTAGGGGCAGGGTCAGGTTCGGGGTCTTCTGGCGGGGCATCAGCATCGGGGGTCTCCTTAATTCGCGTTGATGTTTCAGGACATAGGAGTATTTTTGGTGCGGAAACTATCCAAAATCTGATCGTGTGTATCGCTTATGACCCAGATCGACCGTCTTTCCGCCCTGATGGCGCGATTTGCTCTGCGTGTGGAGGTCAGCACGGCGCAGGAGGCGAACCTGTTCGTGCTGCAGGGCAAGGGCGATGGGGCCCATGTGATCCGCCTGACCCCACGCAAGACGGGCCCCGCGCGGCGCGATCCGCGCGAAATCCGCGCCGCCTTGCGCATCGACTGGGCCGATGCCGAAAACCCGCTGGCTGCCGCCTTGCCGGACGTGCTGGAACAGTCGGTGGACCCGGGCAGCGATCTGGACCCGATCCTGGGGCTGATCCGCGCGGAAATCGATGCGCCGCGCTGTGGCGGGGCCTCGGTTCTGGGGCGGCTGGCCGAGATCCTGATCGTACGCCTTTTGCGCGCGCGGATCGAGGCGGGGGCGGTGCCGCGCGGGATGCTGGGCGGGCTGGCCGATCCGCGGCTGGCGCGGGCGCTGGTTGCCATGCACGACCGCCCGGGCGAAGCGTGGTCGAACGACGCATTGGCGCGCGCGGCCGGCATGTCGCGCAGCCGCTTCATCGCGCAATTCGGACGCGCGGTGGGTCTGTCCCCGCAGGCCTATCTGCGGGGCTGGCGGCTGGCGTTGGCACGGCAGGACCTGACCCGCGGCGATCGTATCGACAGCGTCGCGCGGCGCTATGGCTATGGCTCGGGCGAGGCACTTGCCCACATGGTCCGGCGCGAGACCGGCGCGCCGCCGAGGGCGCTGCGCCCGGCGTGATCCTGCGCGCCCTTGATCTTGGGGCGCGCTTTGTCTATCTGCACCGCAATCCGCAGCGGAAGGACAAGGCGCCCCATGGCATCGACCAACCCGATCCAGTTCATCCAGCAAGTCCGGTCCGAGGTCGCGAAAGTGGTCTGGCCGACCCGGCGCGAGGTGTTCCTGACCACGGTCATGGTCTTCATCATGGCCGCGTTGACGGCGGTGTTCTTCGCCATTGTCGATCTTCTGATCCGCAGCGGCCTGCAGGGTGTTCTGGGCCTGTTCTGAGGCCGCCTCGCGGGAATTCCGGTCTTGATCCCCGGGGGCAAGGCGTTTAGGTGACGCCTGTCCCGAGGGGCTGGCGTGCGGCGATTCGTGCTGCGCGCCCGTTTTTGTTCCGGGGACTTCCGCGTCGGCAGGCGCGACAGGAACGACAGGCCCGCGCCCGGCGGGCGCGAGAAACAAGGCCCCGCGCCCGGCGGGTGCGAGAGACAAGGACGGCAAGGCTCATGGCGAAACGGTGGTATTCGGTCAGCGTGCTCTCGAATTTCGAGAAGAAGGTGGCTGAACAGATCCGCACGCTGGTGGCCGAACAGGGCCTTGGCGACGAGATCGACGAGGTTCTGGTTCCCACCGAGGAGGTGATCGAGGTCCGTCGCGGCAAGAAGGTCACGACCGAGCGCCGCTTCATGCCCGGCTATGTCCTGGTGCACATGGAGATGTCGGACCGCGGCTATCACCTGGTCAACAACATCAACCGCGTGACCGGTTTCCTGGGCCCGCAAGGCCGCCCGATGCCGATGCGCGACGCCGAGGTGGAAGCCATCCTGGGCCGCGTGGCCGAGGGCGAGGAAGCCCCGCGCACCCTGATCCATTTCGAGATCGGCGAGCGCGTGAAGGTCAACGACGGACCCTTCGAGGATTTCGACGGCACCGTCGAGGAAATCGACGACGACAACCAGCGCCTGAAGGTGTCGGTGTCGATCTTCGGCCGGGAAACCCCGGTCGAACTGGAATACACCCAGGTTACCAAGCAAGGGTAATCCGGCGTGGATCGGGTCCGCCGCATCGCGGACCCGTCAAGTCGTGGGAGGCGGCGGTCACGCGTGATCGCACCGGACCACGGGCAAACCTGCCCCGGCGGACGCGCCGTCCGGGGTGCGACAAAAGGAGATGGCCCATGGCCAAGAAACTGATCGGGTCCCTGAAGCTTCAGGTCCCCGCCGGCAAGGCGAACCCCTCGCCCCCCGTCGGCCCCGCGCTGGGTCAGCGCGGCATCAACATCATGGAATTCTGCAAGCAGTTCAACGCCAAGACTGCCGACATGGAAGTGGGCGCACCTTGCCCGACCGTGATTTCCTATTACCAGGACAAGTCCTTCACGATGGAAATCAAGACGCCGCCCGCGTCCTATTTCCTGAAGAAGGCCGCCGGTCTGACCTCGGGCGCCAAGCGTCCCTCGCGCGAGACCGTGGGCACCGTGACCGCCGCGCAGGTGCGCGAGATCGCGGAAGCGAAGATGAAGGATCTGAACGCCAACGACATCGAAGGCGCGATGCAGATCATCCTGGGCTCGGCCCGCTCCATGGGCATCGAGGTGAAGTAAGATGGCAAAGCTTGGAAAACGGTCGCGCAAGGCGCGGGAAGCCTTCGCCGGCAAGGAGAACCTGTCGGTCGAGGAAGCGATTGCCCTGATCAAGAGCAACGCAAGCGCCAAGTTCGATGAAACCATCGAGATCGCGGTGAACCTGGGCGTCGATCCCCGTCACGCCGACCAGATGGTGCGCGGCGTCGTCGGTCTGCCGAACGGCACCGGCAAGGACGTGCGCGTCGCCGTCTTCGCCCGCGGCGCCAAGGCCGACGAGGCCAAGGCGGCAGGTGCCGAGATCGTCGGCGCCGAGGACCTGATGGAAATCGTCCAGGGCGGCAAGATCGAGTTCGACCGCTGCATCGCCACCCCGGACATGATGCCGGTCGTGGGCCGTCTGGGCAAGGTCCTGGGCCCGCGCAACCTGATGCCGAACCCCAAGGTCGGCACCGTGACCATGGATGTCGCCCAGGCCGTCAAGGCCGCCAAGGGCGGTGAGGTCCAGTTCAAGGTCGAGAAGGCGGGCGTGGTCCATGCCGGTGTCGGCAAGGCGTCCTTCGATGCCGACAAGCTGGCGCAGAACATCCGCGCCTTCGTGGGCGCCGTGTCCCGGGCGAAACCCTCGGGCGCCAAGGGCACCTACCTCAAGAAGGTCTCGCTGTCTTCGACCATGGGTCCGGGCGTCAGCGTCGACGTGGCCAGCGCCACGGCCGAGTGATCGGCACCGCAATGAACACAGACAAGGGCGCCTTCGGGCGCCCTTTTGCTTGCGCCGGTCATGAACGAAGGCCCGGACCGGGCCGGGCCCGCTTGATTGGGGGCTTGGCAATCGCGTCCCCCTCCGTTAGGCACCCCGCAGCGTGAGGCCTTGCGATTCGTCGCAAACCTTGCGCGTTTCGTCCGAGACGGTGGGTGCCCCGGTTGCCGGGGCGTAAATCCTGCCTGAGACGGGAAGTACCGGATTTACCGCGGGCCTGGCGCCCGGGTGATCTTGGCATGCCCCCGATCACGGACTAGACCGCTGGCAATCGCCAGCAGACCTGAGCCGGGGGGAGACTCCCAACATTGGAGTGAAACTGTGGATAGAGCCCAGAAAGAGAAAGTGGTCGAGGAACTCGGCCAGATCTTCGAAAGCTCTGGCGTCGTCGTGGTTGCCCACTACGCCGGTCTGACAGTTGCCGAGATGCAGGACCTCCGCGCGCGCGCCCGCGCCGCGGGTGGCTCCGTACGCGTCGCCAAGAACAGGCTCGCCAAGATCGCCCTTGAGGACAAGCCTTGCGCAGGCATCGCGGATCTTCTGACGGGCATGACCGTTCTGACCTATTCCGAGGACCCCGTGGCGGCAGCCAAGGTGGCCGAGGACTTCGCCAAGGGGAACGACAAGTTCCAGATCCTCGGCGGGGCCATGGGCGCGAACGTTCTGGATCGCGACGGTGTCAAGGCCGTGTCGCAGATGCCGTCCCGCGAGGAGCTCATCGCTTCCATCGTCGGCTGCATCGGCGCGCCTGCCGCGAACATCGCCGGGGCCATTGGCGCACCTGCTTCGAACATCGCCTCCATCCTCAAGACCATCGAGGAAAAGGCGGCGGCATAAGGACTGTCACCGGCGTCAGGCAATGACCGCCCGACGTTGGATCACAACTTGTAGAGAACGGAAGAGAGCTGAAAATGGCTGATCTGAAAAAACTGGCAGAAGAAATCGTCAACCTGACGCTGCTGCAAGCACAAGAACTGAAAACCATCCTGAAGGACGAATACGGCATCGAGCCCGCCGCAGGCGGCGCTGTCATGATGGCGGCTGGTCCGGCAGGCGATGCCGGCGCGGCAGCGGCGGAAGAGAAGACCGAATTCGACGTCGTCCTGAAGAACGCCGGCGCACAGAAGATCAACGTGATCAAGGAAGTGCGCGCGATCACCGGTCTGGGCCTGAAGGAAGCCAAGGACCTGGTGGAAGCCGGCGGCAAGATCAAGGAAGGCGTCGACAAGGCCGAAGCCGAGTCGATCAAGGGCAAGCTGGAAGCAGCCGGCGCCGAAGTCGAACTGGCCTGATCCGGAGCCGGGCCCCGGGGCCCGTCCGACACGACACATCGGCAGGGGGTGCCCCGGGATGGGGCGCCCCCTGTCCGTTCCGCGCCCCTCCGGCCTGCCTGTCGCGAATGGCGGGTGCAGTTGACGGGTGCGGCAAGTCGCATGTATCGTCACACCGCCCGGCGTGCGCATGGTTAACCAAATATTCCCGTGCCCCCTGTTGCGAAATTCCGCCCAAGCAAATAAGTGAAGGCTTCCGCTGGGAGCGATGATTCGCGCCCGGCTTTTTGCGTCTAAAGATCGGCAGGAGCGGCACCACAGAACACATCCTCCAAATCTTTCGCAAAGAGCCACCGGACAGCACCCGCCGCGCAGACGGTGGTTCTTTAGGAAAGATTGGGATCGGGCGCGCAGTTTCGGGCAAATGCGCAGGGATAGATCCTTCTTTCGATCTTTGAGCGTTCGTGCCGGGTTGCCCCACCGATCCGCGAACTTGCAAAGATGGAGTGCGATACCGCATGGCAAACTCGTTCCTCGGCCAGAAACGTCTTCGGAAATATTACGGCAAGATCCGCGAAGTGCTGGAAATGCCGAACCTCATCGAGGTGCAGAAATCCAGCTATGACCTGTTCCTGAAATCCGGCGACGCGCCCGAGCCCACCCCGGGCGAGGGCATCATGGGCGTCTTCCAGTCGGTTTTCCCGATCAAGGACTTCAACGAGACGGCGGTTCTGGAATTCGTCAAATACGAGCTAGAAAAGCCCAAATACGACGTCGAGGAATGCCAGCAGCGCGACATGACCTATTCGGCGCCGCTGAAGGTGACGCTGCGCCTGATCGTGTTCGATGTGGACGAGGATACCGGCGCCAAATCGGTCAAGGACATCAAGGAACAGGACGTCTTCATGGGCGACATGCCCCTGATGACGCCGAACGGCACCTTCGTCGTGAACGGCACCGAGCGCGTGATCGTCAGCCAGATGCACCGCAGCCCGGGCGTGTTCTTCGACCATGACAAGGGCAAGACGCACTCGTCGGGTAAGCTGCTGTTCGCCTGCCGGATCATCCCCTATCGCGGGTCGTGGCTGGACTTCGAGTTCGATGCCAAGGACATCGTCTTCTCGCGCATCGACCGCCGCCGCAAGCTGCCGGTGACGACGCTTCTCTATGCCCTGGGCATGGACCAGGAAGCGATCATGCAGGCCTATTACCGCACGATCAGCTTCAAGCTGAAGAAGGGCAAGGGCTGGGTCACGCCGTTCTTCCCCGAGCGCGTCCGCGGCACCCGCCCCACCTACGACCTGGTCGATGCCAAGACCGGCGAAGTGATCGCCGAGGCCACCAAGAAGATCACGCCCCGCGCGGTCAAGAAGCTGATCGACGAAGGCACCGTGACCGATCTTCTGGTTCCCTTCGACCAGATCGCCGGCCGTTTCGTCGCCCGCGACATCATCAACGAGGAGACCGGCGCGATCTATGTCGAGGCCGGCGACGAGCTGACGCTGGAATACGACCGCGACGGCACCCTGGTCGGCGGCACCGTGAAGGACCTGATCGACGCGGGCTATACCGACATCCCGGTGCTGGACATCGACAACATCAACGTCGGTCCCTACATCCGCAACACGATGGCGCAGGACAAGAACATGAACCGCGACACCGCGCTCATGGACATCTACCGCGTGATGCGCCCGGGCGAGCCGCCCACGGTCGAGGCCGCCAGCCAGCTCTTCGACACGCTGTTCTTCGACAGCGAACGCTATGACCTCTCCGCCGTCGGCCGCGTGAAGATGAACATGCGCCTGGCGCTGGACGCCGCCGATACCGAGCGCACCCTGCGCCGCGAAGACATCGTCGCCTGCATCAAGGCGCTGGTCGAGTTGCGCGACGGCAAGGGCGAGATCGACGACATCGACCACCTGGGCAACCGCCGCGTGCGCTCGGTGGGCGAGCTGATGGAGAACCAGTACCGCGTCGGCCTTCTGCGCATGGAGCGCGCGATCAAGGAGCGCATGTCCTCGGTCGAGATCGACACCGTGATGCCGCAGGACCTGATCAACGCCAAGCCCGCCGCGGCGGCCGTGCGGGAATTCTTCGGCTCGTCCCAGCTGTCTCAGTTCATGGACCAGACCAACCCCTTGTCGGAAGTGACGCACAAGCGTCGCCTGTCGGCGCTGGGGCCGGGCGGTCTGACGCGCGAGCGCGCGGGCTTCGAGGTGCGCGACGTGCACCCGACCCATTATGGCCGGATGTGCCCGATCGAGACGCCGGAAGGCCCGAACATCGGCCTGATCAACTCGCTGGCGACGTTTGCCCGCGTGAACAAGTACGGCTTCATCGAGACGCCCTACCGGATCGTCAAGAACGGCCAGGTGACGGACGAAGTCCATTACATGTCCGCAACCGAGGAGATGCGCCACACCGTCGCCCAGGCCAACGCGCGCCTGGATGACGAGGGCCGTTTCGTCAACGACCTGGTCTCGACCCGCCAGGCGGGCGACTACACGCTGGCGCCCAACGAAAGCGTCGACCTGATCGACGTGTCGCCGAAACAGCTGGTGTCGGTCGCCGCCTCGCTGATCCCGTTCCTGGAGAACGACGACGCGAACCGCGCGCTGATGGGCTCGAACATGCAGCGCCAGGCCGTGCCGCTGTTGCAGGCCGAGGCGCCGCTGGTCGGCACCGGGATCGAAAGCAAGGTCGCCATCGACAGCGGCGCCGCCATCCAGGCGCGCCGGGCGGGCGTCATCGACCAGGTCGATGCGCAGCGGATCGTGATCCGGGCGACCGAGGACGTCGAGATCGGCGATGCCGGTGTCGACATCTACCGGATGCGCAAGTTCCAGCGCTCGAACCAGAACACCTGCATCAACCAGCGCCCGCTGGTGAAGGTGGGTCAGAAGGTCCAGAAGGGCGAGGTCATCGCGGATGGCCCCTCGACCGACCTGGGCGAACTGGCGCTGGGCAAGAACGTGGTCGTCGCCTTCATGCCCTGGAACGGCTACAACTACGAGGACTCGATCCTGATCTCGGAACGGATCGCGCAGGATGACGTCTTCACCTCGATCCACATCGAGGAATTCGAGGTCGCCGCCCGCGACACCAAGCTGGGGCCCGAGGAGATCACCCGCGACATCCCCAACGTCGGCGAGGAAGCCCTGCGCAACCTCGACGAGGCGGGCATCGTCTATATCGGCGCGGACGTGGAACCGGGCGACATCCTGGTGGGCAAGATCACCCCCAAGGGCGAAAGCCCGATGACGCCGGAAGAAAAGCTGCTGCGCGCGATCTTCGGCGAAAAGGCCTCGGACGTGCGCGACACCTCGCTGCGGGTCAAGCCGGGCGATTACGGCACGGTCGTGGAAGTCCGCGTCTTCAACCGCCACGGGGTGGAAAAGGACGAACGCGCGTTGCAGATCGAGCGCGAGGAAGTCGAGCGCCTGGCGCGCGACCGCGACGACGAGCTGGCGATCCTGGAACGCAACATCTACGCGCGCCTCAAGGGCCTGATCACCGGCAAGACCGTCGCCAAGGGGCCGAAGGGCGTCAAGCCCGGCGCCACGATCGACGAGGATCTGCTGACCAGCCTGACCCGCGCCCAGTGGTGGCAACTGGCGCTGGCCGAGGAAGCCGACGCCAAGGTGGTCGAAGCCCTGAACGAGCAGTACGAGGCGCAGAAGCGCGCCCTCGATGCCCGCTTCGAGGACAAGGTCGAGAAGGTGCGCCGGGGCGACGATCTGCCCCCCGGCGTGATGAAGATGGTCAAGGTCTTCGTGGCGGTGAAGCGCAAGCTGCAGCCCGGCGACAAGATGGCCGGCCGTCACGGCAACAAGGGCGTGGTCTCGAAGGTCGTCCCGATCGAGGACATGCCGTTCCTGGCGGACGGCACCGCGGTCGACATCTGCCTCAACCCGCTGGGCGTTCCCAGCCGGATGAACGTGGGCCAGATCCTGGAAACCCACATGGGCTGGGCCGCGCGCGGCCTGGGCCAGACCGTGGGCGAGGCGCTGGGCGAATATCGCCGTTCGGGCGATCTGACCCCGGTGCGCGAGGCGATGAAGCTGGCCTATGGCGAGGATGTCTACGACGAAGGCATCACCGGCATGAGCGAGGACGAGCTGATCGAGGCGGCGGGCAACGTGACCCGCGGCGTGCCGATCGCGACCCCGGTCTTCGACGGCGCCAAGGAGGCCGATGTCAACGACGCGCTGACCCGCGCGGGCTTTGACACCTCGGGCCAGTCGCTGCTGTTCGACGGCCGCACCGGCGAACAGTTCGCCCGCCCGGTCACCGTCGGCGTGAAGTATCTGCTCAAGCTGCACCACCTGGTCGACGACAAGATCCACGCGCGGTCTACCGGACCCTACAGCCTGGTCACCCAGCAGCCGCTGGGCGGCAAGGCCCAGTTCGGCGGCCAGCGCTTCGGCGAGATGGAGGTGTGGGCGCTGGAAGCCTATGGCGCCGCCTACACGCTGCAGGAGATGCTGACCGTCAAGTCGGACGACGTGGCAGGCCGGACCAAGGTCTACGAGTCGATCGTCAAGGGCGAGGACAACTTCGAGGCCGGCGTGCCGGAATCGTTCAACGTTCTCGTCAAGGAGGTCCGCGGCCTGGGCCTCAACATGGAACTCCTGGATGCGGAGGAGGACGAAGGGGGCATCGCGGCGGAGTGATCCGCACATGCCCCCGGGGCGGCCGAAACCGCCGCCCCCCTCCCTCACGCGCCCTTAATTTCAAGGATTCGACATGAACCAGGAACTGACAAACAACCCGTTCAACCCGCTGACCCCGCCCAAGGTCTTCGACGAGATCCGCGTGTCGCTGGCATCGCCCGAGCGGATCCTCTCGTGGTCCTATGGCGAGATCAAGAAGCCCGAGACCATCAACTACCGGACCTTCAAGCCCGAGCGCGACGGCCTGTTCTGCGCCCGCATCTTCGGGCCGACCAAGGACTACGAGTGCCTCTGCGGCAAGTACAAGCGGATGAAGTATCGCGGCGTCGTCTGCGAGAAATGCGGCGTCGAAGTCACTCTTCAGAAGGTGCGCCGCGAACGCATGGGCCATATCGAACTGGCCGCACCCGTGGCCCACATCTGGTTCCTCAAGTCGCTTCCCAGCCGGATCGGCCTGATGCTGGACATGACCCTGCGCGATCTGGAGCGGGTCCTCTACTTCGAGAACTACGTCGTGATCGAACCCGGTCTGACGGACCTGTCCTACGGCCAGATGCTGTCCGAGGAGGAATTCCTGGACGCGCAGGACCAGTTCGGCGCGGATGCGTTCGAGGCCGACATCGGTGCTGAGGCGATCCGGAAGATGCTGGCCCAGATCGACCTCGAGGCCGAGGCCGAGCAGCTGCGCGCGGAACTGAAGGAAGCCACGGGCGAGCTGAAGCCCAAGAAGATCATCAAGCGCCTGAAGGTCGTGGAAAGCTTCCTCGACAGCGGCAACCGTCCCGAATGGATGGTGATGACGGTGATCCCGGTCATTCCGCCGGAACTGCGCCCGCTGGTGCCGCTGGATGGCGGCCGCTTCGCGACGTCGGACCTGAACGACCTCTATCGCCGCGTGATCAACCGCAACAACCGCCTCAAGCGCCTGATCGAGCTGCGCGCGCCCGACATCATCGTGCGCAACGAAAAGCGGATGCTGCAGGAATCGGTCGATGCGCTCTTCGACAACGGCCGCCGCGGCCGCGTGATCACGGGCGCCAACAAGCGCCCGCTGAAATCGCTGTCGGACATGCTGAAGGGCAAGCAGGGCCGCTTCCGCCAGAACCTTCTGGGCAAGCGGGTCGACTTCTCGGGCCGTTCGGTCATCGTGACCGGTCCGGAACTCAAGCTGCATCAATGCGGCCTGCCGAAGAAGATGGCGCTCGAACTCTTCAAGCCGTTCATCTATTCGCGGCTCGAGGCCAAGGGCCTGTCCTCCACCGTCAAGCAGGCGAAGAAGCTGGTGGAAAAGGAACGCCCCGAGGTCTGGGACATCCTGGATGAAGTCATCCGCGAACACCCGGTGCTTCTGAACCGCGCGCCGACGCTGCACCGCCTTGGCATCCAGGCCTTCGAACCCGTGCTGATCGAGGGCAAGGCGATCCAGCTGCACCCGCTGGTCTGCTCGGCCTTCAACGCCGACTTCGACGGCGA
>SBFT01000142.1 GCA_006227805.1 Paracoccaceae bacterium | reverse complement strand
CTCGACGATGCCGACGACAGCCTTCTCGGTTTGCGAGTGATAGAAGAACCCCCGGTCCCCGACCTGCATGGCACGCATGAAGTTTCGCGCCTGGTAGTTGCGCACGCCGTCCCATTCCTCGCCCGCTTCGCCGCGACCGACCTGTTGGTCCCAGCTCCAGGTTGAGGGCTCGGATTTGAACAGCCAGAACGCCATGATGTTGCTCCGTTCGACAGGGTCGGCCGAGCCTAGAAGCTGCCGGTCTGCAAGACAACCGGCTCGCGCCGGGTCGACTGCCCCACAGTGGCGCGTCAGGCCAATCGGCCGAGATCGGCCAAGACCTTGCGCAGGCTTTCGCGCCAGTCCGGTCGCGTCACGCCGAAAACCCTCTCGGTCTCTGCACAGTCGAGCCGCGAATTCAGTGGCCGCTTCGCCGGTGTCGGGTATTCGGCCGTGGACAGGCCCCGGATGCGGACCGCCTGACCGGACATGGCGAAGATCTGTTCGGCAAAATCCTTCCAGCTTACCTCGGGCTCACTCGAAAAGTGATAGGTGCCGGTCCTGGTCCCATCTCTGGCCAGGTCCGCCGCGATCTTGAGGCAGGCGGCGGCGATATCCTCGGCCGCCGTCGGCCCGCCGATCTGGTCCTCGACGATGGACAACTCGTCGCGGCTGTCCCCCAGGCCGAGCATCGTCTTGACGAAGTTCCTGCCATCGGCCGAAAACACCCAGGATGTGCGAAGGATGACGTGAACGCCCTGCGCGGCCCGGATGCGCGATTCCCCTTCGGCCTTGCTGCGGCCATAGGCGTTGACCGGCCGGACCGGATCCTCGGGCCGCCACGGCCTGTCGCCCTGTCCGTCAAAGACGTAATCCGTCGAGATATGGACGAAGGGGATGGCGCGCGCTGCTGCGGCCCTGGCCATCGCCCCAGGTGCCTCGGCGTTGATCCGACGGGCGAGGTCTTCTTCGGTTTCGGCCCTGTCGACGGCGGTATAGGCGGCGGCGTTGATCACCGCGTCGGCCTCGTGGTTCAGGACTGCCCTTGCACAGGCGTCGGCATCGGTCAGGTCGGCCTGCTGCCGGCCCAGGTAAACGGCGTCCGGTGCGATCCGCCGCAAGGCGCAGGCCACCTGGCCGGTTGCACCGAAGACCAGCAGTTTCATCTTGCAGTGCCGACGCGCGTCGCCACGCCCGACTGATCCAGCAGCGGACGCCACCAGTCCTCGTTGTCCAGATACCAGTCCACGGTGCGGTCCAGACCCTCGCGCAGCGTCATCCGGGGCTGCCATCCCAGCTCGGTCATGGTGCGCGTCGGGTCGATGGCGTAGCGGGCGTCATGGCCGGGGCGATCCTCGACCCAGGTGATCAGCCTGTCATGCGGGGCGCTGTCGGGGCGCCGGTCATCGAGGATCGCGCAGATCGTCCGGACCAGGTCGATGTTGCGCGCTTCCGCCTGGCCGCCGATGTTGTAGCTGCGCCCGAGCGCGCCTTTCTGAACGGCGGTCAGCAGGGCCTCGGCATGATCCTCGACATAGAGCCAGTCGCGCACGTTCTCGCCCTTGCCATAGATCGGGATCGGCTTGCCCATCAGCCCGTTCAGGATGGTCTTTGGAATCAGCTTTTCCGGAAAATGGTAGGGGCCGTAATTGTTCGAGCAATTGGTCAGGACGACCGGCAGCCCGTAGGTATGAAACCAGGCCCGGACCAGGTGGTCGGACCCGGCTTTCGAAGCTGAATAGGGGCTGCGCGGGTCGTAGGCGGTGTCCTCGGTGAAGGCGCCTGTCGGCCCCAGCGATCCGAAGACCTCGTCCGTCGAGATGTGGTGGAACCGGAACTGCGCGAAGCGGTCGCGATCCGTCCAGTAGCGCCGCGCCGCTTCCAGCATGTTGAAGGTGCCGGTCAGGTTCGTCTCGATGAAGTCGGCAGGGCTGTCGATGGACCGGTCCACGTGGCTTTCGGCGGCCAGGTGCATGACGGCGTCGGGCTGATGGCGGGAAAAGATCCGCTCGACCGCCGGCCGGTCGCGGATGTCGGCGCGTTCGAAATGGCAGCGGCCGCTATCTGCGACGGGTGCGATGTTTTCCAGGCGCCCGGCGTAGGTCAGGGCGTCGAGGACGACGACATCATGCCCGCGCGCCACGGCCAGCCGGACGACGGCCGAGCCGATGAAGCCCGCACCGCCCGTGATCAGCAGTTTCATTCCATCTTTCCTTCCCACAGAAACGGCACATCGGCCTCGCTCAGGTTCGGCGCCGCGGCGTCCTTTTCGGACAGGACGGGGTCCGATGTCAGGCCCCAGTCGATCCCCAGGTCGGGGTCGTCATATCGCACGACGCCGTCACATTCGGGCGCGTAGTAATCCGAGCACTTGTAGAGGATCTCGGTATCCGGCGCCCGCGTGACGAAGCCGTGCAGGAAGCCAACCGGGATCAGCATCTGCAGGCCGTTTTCCGGCGTCAGGTCCAGCCCGAACCATTGGCCATAGGTGGGGCTTCCCCGCCGCGCGTCGACCGCCACGTCGAACAGATGTCCGCGTCCGCAGCGGACCAGTTTCGCCTGGGCATGGGGGGGGCGCTGAAAGTGCAGGCCGCGAAGCGTGCCGGCCCGTGCCGACAGCGAATGGTTGTCCTGCACGAAATCGATGTCGATCCCTTCCCGGGCCAGCGTGCGCCGGTTCCAGCTTTCCGAGAAGAACCCGCGCTGATCGCCAAAGCGGGCCGGTTCCAGAACCAGCAGACCGTCCAATCCGGTGCGTGTGATCTTCACTGGCCGACCCCTCGAAACTTCGCTGCGCCAGCCTTAGCAAGGCTTTTTCGGGATGTCATCCTTTCGAGGCAAAGGCTTGCGGCGCCACTTCGTGATCTTCCGGCCCTTCGACCCAGCGCGCGACCAGGTTTTCGACATCCCGGGGCGAACCTGTCGCCAGCGCGCGTGTCACCGCCCTCAGCATCGCGGCCACTTCCAGCTCGGACGGGCGCTTCTCGATGGCATAATGGATCTTGGGATGACGGCTTTCCTGCAAGGTGCCGCTGATCGACAATTCCTCGCGCAGCTTTTCGCCGGGACGCAGGCCGATGAAGCGGATTTCGATATCGCCGTCCGGGTTTTCGGCATCCCGCAAACGGTATCCGGCGCCTTCGATCACCTGCCGGGCGAGGCTGAGGATCGGCACCGGCGGGCCCATGTCGAGAACGAAGATCTCGCCTCCCTGCGACACCGACCCGGCCGCCAGAACCAGGTTCACCGCCTCTTCGATCGTCATGAAGAACCGCGTCACGCGCGGATCCGTGACGGTGACCGGCCCGCCCCGCTGAACCTGCTCCTGGAACAGCGGCACAACCGATCCGGACGAGCCCAGCACGTTTCCGAAGCGCACCATCGCGAAGATCGTCCCGGTGTGTCGCGTGGCCAGATCCTGGACCACCAGTTCCGCCATCCGTTTGGATGCGCCCATGATGTTGGTGGGCCGCACGGCCTTGTCGGACGAGATCAGCAGAAAGCGTTCGACACCCGCGGCGGCGGCCTCGCGCGCCAGGGTCTGGGTGCCCAGGACGTTGTTCGCAAGGCCCGGCAGCGGGTTCGCCTGCACCATCGGCACATGCTTGTAGGCGGCGGCGTGCAGGATGACGTCGACCCCTTGATCCTTCAGCACCCGCGCCACCTGCCTTGCATCGGTGACCGAGCCCAGAACGGGGACCAGTTCGACACCGGCGTCCCGCGCCAGGTCCGACAGTTGCTGATGCACGGTATAGAGCGCCAGTTCGTTCAGTTCGAACAGCACCAGTCGGCGCGGGCCGCAGGACAGGATCTGGCGCGACAACTCCGCCCCGATCGATCCGCCCGCACCCGAGACCAGCACGCATCGCGCCGCATAGCTGTCACCGGCGGCGCCCAGGGCGACTCCGCGCGAATCGCGGCCCAGAAAGCTTCTGGCGGGCAGGGGCGCCAGGCGCTCCAGCAAAGGCTCGGTTCCGATCAATTGCGCGAAGGACGGCACCGCCTGCACATCGACGCCTTTCGCCTCGATCCGCTGGGCCAGCTGCATCAGGCGCGCCTGGTTCATCGAAGGCATCGCCAGAAGGACGCGGTCGATCGCGCGGTCGCGCAGGATGCTGTCCAGCCGGAGCGGGGACAGCACCGGCAGGCCCGCCACCTGCCCGCCATGCAAGGCGGCATTGTCGTCGATCAGCGCGACAGGTTCGATCCCGTCATCCTGCCGCAACGCCGTGACCAGCTGAACGCCCGTGGTTCCGGCGCCGTAGATCAGAACGCGGACCCTGGCGCGATCGCGCTGATAGATCGCCTGGACAAGGATCAGCAAGCCCGCGCGCAAAAGGCAGATCGCGGCGAAATAGACCAGGGCGAAGATCGCGAGCATCACGACAGGCATGGCAGGCAGAACGACCCAAAGCGCAAGCGACAGCGCGGCCGAGACCCCGAGCGAAAAGG
>SBFT01000369.1 GCA_006227805.1 Paracoccaceae bacterium | reverse complement strand
ATCTCGCTGCTGACCCCGGTCATCAAGGGCTTCCTGACGGACCAGGGCTACGACATGACGATCAAGGCCCAGCAGGTCTATGGCGGCCATGGCTACATCGAGGAATGGGGCATGTCGCAATATACCCGCGACGCCCGCATCGCCATGATCTACGAAGGCGCCAACGGCGTTCAGGCGCTGGACCTCGTGGGCCGCAAGCTGGCCGCCGACGGCGGCCGGCACGTCATGGCCTTCTTCGACCTGGTCAAGACCTTCATCAAGGACAACCAGGGCCAGGACGAGGCCTATGACCGCGCCTTCCTCGAGCCGCTCAAGGCCGCGTCCAAGGACCTTCAGGCGGCGGGGATGTATTTCATGCAGAACGGCATGAAGAACCCCAACAACGCGCTGGCCGGGTCCTACGACTTCATGCACATGTTCGGCCATGTCTGCCTGGGCCTGATGTGGGCGATGATGGGCAAGGCCGCCCTGCAGGCGCTGAAGGACGGCGCCTCGGACAGGGCCTTCTACGAGACCAAGATCGCGACGGGGCGCTATTACATGGCGCGTCAGCTGCCCGCGACCGCGCTGCATCTCGGCCGCATCCAGACCGGCGCCGAGACGGTGATGGCCCTCGAAGCCGCCAATTTCTGAACCCGGGCGGGGCGGGCGCGCGCGCCCTGCCCCGTCCCCAACGACCCGAGGTCCGATGCCCAAGCGTTTCCGCCTGACCCGCCGCCTTCCGGTCGCCATGACCGAGGACGGCTATCGCCGGCTGAAACGCTTCGCGGTGGAGGCGGGCCTCGACGAGGGCGAGGCGCTGTCGTTCCTGTTCGAGAATTTCGACAGCGTCACCGACCACGACAACCTGACGCACCGGCTGCGGCTCTTCAACGCCGAGATCGACGCGCGCAAGAAATAGGGAGGATGCCATGAAGGACATGCCCGCAGGCGGGTCCCGCTGGATGACCGAAGAACACCGCATGATCGCGGAGATGACGGCGCAGTTCATCACCACCGAATGGGCGCCCCATTTCGAGCGCTGGCGCAAGCAGGGCGAGATGGACCGCGACACCTGGAACCAGGCGGGCGAGTTGGGCCTTCTCTGCCCCTCGATCCCCGAGGAATACGGCGGCGCGGGCGGCGATTTCGGCCATGAAGCCGCGATCCTGATCGAGATGAGCCGCTGCAACCTGGCGTCCTGGGGCCACCCGATCCATTCCGGGATCGTGGCGCATTACATCCTGCAATACGGCACGGAAGAACAGAAGCAGCGCTGGCTGCCCGGCATGGTGACGGGCGAGATCGTGGGCGCGCTGGCGATGACCGAACCGTCCGGCGGGTCGGACGTGCAGCGCCTCAAGACCCGCGCGATCCGCGAGGGCAACGCCTATCGCCTGACGGGGTCCAAGACCTTCATCACCAATGGCCAGCACGCCAACCTGATCATCGTCGCCGCCAAGACCGACCCCAGCCAGGGGGCCAGGGGCCTCAGCCTCGTCGTCGTCGAGACGGAAGGTGCTGCGGGCTTCACGCGCGGCCGCAACCTCGACAAGGTGGGCCTGCACGCCGCGGACACCTCCGAGCTCTTCTTCGACAATGTCGAGATCGCGCCGGAAAACATCCTGGGCATGCAGGAAGGCCAGGGCTTCTACCAGATGATGCAGCAGCTTCCCCAGGAACGCCTGATCATCGCCTGCGGCGCGCAAGGCGCGATGGAAGGCGCGGTGGAACGCACGATCGCCTACGCCAAGGAACGCGAGGCCTTCGGCGGCAACCTCATGCAGTTCCAGAACACCCGCTTCAAGCTGGCGGAATGTGCCACCAAGACGGCGGTGGCGCGCGCCTTCCTCGACGAATGCATCGCCGAACACATCCGGGGCGAGCTGACCTCGGCCAAGGCCTCGATGGCCAAGTACTGGCTGACCGACACGCAGGGCGAGGTCCTGGACGAATGCGTGCAGCTGCACGGAGGCTACGGCTTCATGCAGGAATACGCCGTGGCCGAGATGTGGGCCGATGCCCGCGTCCAGCGCATCTATGGCGGCACGAACGAGATCATGAAGGAACTGATCGCGAGGTCGTTGTGAGATTGTCTGGGCGTCGCGCGGGCGTCGAGTGCGGGAGCCTCCGGCGGGAGTTTATCCTGCAAAGTGAAGACAGGCGATCCACCCCGTCCCCGGCACTGGCCAAACGGCATCCAACCGGGGGACGGGGCTTCACTTCGCGACCCGCTCGGCTCTCCAGCCTGCGGGCTGGGACAAGCCATGCGGCAAAGTGGTTAAGGCAGGGTAAAGCGCGCCGCGCCCCCGCTTCACTTTGCCGGAAAAACTCTGCGGGGGTGCGGGGGTGCAAAACCCCCGCAGCGCAACCCCGCCCATCGCGCCACGGGAGGGGCGTCAGACCATGACCATCCAGCTCTACTGCTTCGGCGAAAGCGGCAATTCCTACAAGGCGGCGCTCGCCCTGCAACTCTCGGGCCTCGACTGGGAACCCGTCTACGTCGACTTCTTCGGCGGCGAGACCCGCACGCCCGAATATCGCGCGAGGATCAACGCGATGGGCGAGGCGCCCGTGATGATCGACGGCGATATCCGGCTCAGCCAGTCCGGCGTCATCCAGCAATACGTCAGCGACAAGTCGGGCAGGTTCGGCGGCAGGACGCGCGAGGAGGAGTACGACATCCTGCGCTGGGTGCTCTGGGACAATCACAAGCTGTCCTCGATGGCGGGCCTTACCCGCTTCCTGATGAACTTCCTGCCCGCGGACAAGCGCCCGGCCGAGGTGATCGCCTTCAACCAGGGCCGTCTCAGGGCCGCCTACGGCATTCTGAACGCGCATCTGGAGGGGCGCGACTGGATCGTTGGCGATCGCATCACCAATGCCGACCTCAGCTGCTGCGGCTATCTCTATTACCCCGAGCCCTTCGGCTTCGACCGCGCCGAATGGCCCAACATCGACGCCTGGCTCACCCGCCTTTCCGAAACACCGGGCTGGAAGGCCCCCTACGACCTGATGCCGGGCAGCCCCGCTGACCGCGCCTGAGAAGGAGAAGATCATGACCGAAGCCTATATCTACGACGCCGTGCGCAGCCCGCGCGGCAAGGGCCGCAAGGACGGCAGCCTGCACGAAGTGACGGCGCTGCGCCTCTCGGCGGGCGTGCTGAACGCGCTGAAGGCCCGCAACAACCTCGAGGGTCACGCGGTCGAGGACGTGATCTGGGGCAACGTCACCCAGGTGATGGAACAGGGCGGCTGCCTCGCGCGCTCCGCCGTGCTGGCCTCGGATCTCGACCAGTCGATCCCGGGCCTCGCCATCAACCGCTTCTGCGCCAGCGGCATGGAGGCGGTGAACCTCGCCGCGAACCAGGTGCGCGGCGGTGCAGGCGACGGCTACATCGCGGGCGGTGTCGAGATGATGGGCCGGGTGCCCATGGGCTCGGACGGCGCCGCCATCGCCGCCGACCCATCCATCGCGATGGAGACCTATTTCGTGCCCCAGGGCATCTCGGCCGACCTGATCGCCACGAAATACGGCTTCACCCGGGACCAGGCCGATGCGCTGGCCGTGGAATCCCAGCGCCGCGCCAAGAAGGCCTGGGACGAGGGCCGCTTTGCCCGGTCGATCGTGCCGGTCATGGACCAGAACGGTCTGACCATCCTCGACCATGACGAATACATGCGCCCCGGCACCGACATGCAGTCCTTGGGCGCGCTGAACGCTTCCTTCCAGATGATGGGCGAACAGATGCCCGGCTTCGACAAGGTCGCGCTGATGAAATACCCCGAGATCGAGCGCATCAACCACATCCATCATGCCGGGAATTCCAGCGGCATCGTCGATGGCGCGGCGGCCGTGCTGATCGGAAACAGGGAGTTCGGCGAAAAATGGGGCCTCAAGCCCCGCGCCCGCATCCGCGCCACCGCCAAGATCGGCACCGAACCCACGATCATGCTGACCGGACCCGTTCCGGTGACGCAGAAGATCCTGGCCGATCACGGCATGACCATCGGCGACATCGACCTCTTCGAGGTGAACGAGGCCTTCGCCTCGGTCGTGCTGCGCTTCCAGCAGGCCTTCGACGTCGACCCCGGGAAGGTCAACGTCAACGGCGGGTCCATCGCCATGGGTCACCCGCTGGGGGCGACCGGCGCGATCATCATCGGCACGCTTCTGGACGAACTGGAACGGTCCGACAAGGAAGTGGGCCTGGCCACGCTCTGCATCGCCTCCGGCATGGGGGCCGCCACCATCATCGAGCGGGTCTGAGCGATGCAATCGGCGCGCGACATCTACCAGTCGAACCTCGACCGGGTGTCGCACGCCCTGCTGACCCGTGACCTGACCCTGATGCTGACGCATCTCGCCCTGCCGCAGGTGATGATGACGGACGACACCGAAGTCGTCATCTCCTCGGCGGACGAACTGCTGATCGCGATGACCGAGTACCGCGATTA
>SBFT01000323.1 GCA_006227805.1 Paracoccaceae bacterium | reverse complement strand
CTGCAGCACGGCGTTGCGGAACTCGAAATCGACGAAGAAATCGACCTCGCAGCCGCCGTCGACATCGCGGAAGGCCCAGGTGGACTTCATGTATCGGAACGGCCCGTCCAGGTATTCGGTGTCGATCTTCCTGGCCTCGTCCCACAGAAGGACGCGGCTGCCGAACCTTTCGCGGAAGACCTTGAAGGAAATCACCAGGTCCGCCTCCATCAGGCGGGCGGCCCCTTGCGGGGTGATGCTGCGGATGCGCGCGGCCGCGCACCAGGGCAGGAAATCGGGATAGCGCGCCACATCGGCGACAAGATCGTACATGGCCTGCGCGCTGTAGGGCAGATGCCGGGTTTCCGAATGGGTGGGCATGCGGGGCTTGGGATTCCTCGTGACTCGGACACGGCATGTCGTATGGTTCACCCGTTAATTCAAGGGAAAAGCCTTCGTGACGCAGCCCTACGTGATCGACGAGATGATCTCGGCCAAGGCCATCGCCGCCCGGATCGAGGCCCTGGCGCAGGAGATCGAGGCCACCTTCGCGGGCACCGACAAGCTGGTCGTGGTGGGATTGCTGCGGGGCAGTTTCGTCTTCATCGCCGACCTTGTGCGCGAACTCGGCCTGCCGGTCGAGGTCGATTTCCTCGAGGCCTCGTCCTATGGCAGCGGGATGGAGAGCAGCCGCGAGGTGCGCATCCTGAAGGACCTACGCGGCGGCATCGAGGGGCGCGACGTGCTGGTGGTCGAGGACATCGTCGACACCGGCTACACGCTGAGCCATGTGCTGAAGCTTCTGACCGCGCGCAAGCCCGCGCATCTGCGCACGATCGCGCTGCTGGACAAGCCGTCGCGGCGCGAAGTGCCGATCCGCGCCGACTGGATCGGCTTCGAGATCCCGGACGAATTCGTCGTGGGCTATGGCATCGACTTCGCGCAGGCCAACCGCAACCTGCCCTATATCGGCAAGGTCCGCTTCACCGACGCTGGCGCATGACGACCTGGCTTCTGCGGATGGCGAAATGGGCGCGCCGCCCGCCTTCCGCGGCGCGCGTGCGGCTGGTGGTGCTGATCGCGCTGGCCTGCCTGGCGGTGGCGGGGATCGAGGCGCTGGGCCTCTGGCCCGACTGGGCCACGGCCGAGAGGATGCGCCCCTAGTGCCCCGCCAGCGCCGCACCCAGGTCCGCCACCAGACGGCGGCGCAGGTCGCGCAGGCGCGGCAGGTCCGCCAGGTCGCGGTGGCTGGCCACCCAGACGGGCACCGACATCCGCGGCATCCGCTCCGGCACCTCGCGCAGGCGCGGGTCGCCCCGGGCGACGAAGCGCGGCAGGATCGCCATGCCCTGGCCCGCGGCGGCAAGTTCGCGCAGGGTGAGGAAACTGTCGCCCGCACCCGCGATGCGGTCCTCGTCGACATGTTCGGCCATCCAGCGCGCCGGGCGCGAGCGGGCCAGCGCACCGGCAAGGCCCAGCCAGGTTCCCGCACCCCCGGGCGCGGCATAGAGGCCGAAGGCCATCTCGCCCGCGATCTCGCCCGCCAGGTCCTCGGCCAGGCTGACCGAGGGGCGGACGGCGACATCGGCATCCATCCGCGCCAGGTCCACATGCTGGTTCGAGCTGAGCAGGTGGATGTGGCGTCCGTCCTCCTCGGCCGCGATCCGCGCGAGGATCCCGGGCAACAGGATCGTGCAGAGCGAATCGGTCGAGGTCACGCGGATCGGGCCGCCATGCCCCTGCCCCTGCCCGCCGCGCGCCGCCCGGCCGACCGCCAGCATCGCGGCCTCGACCTCGCGCAGGGCGTCGCGCAGGGTCAGGCGGTCCTCGGCCAGGACATAGCCCTGGGGCGTCTTGTCGAAGAGCGTCAGGCCAAGCCGCGCCTCGAGCGCCGCGACGCGGCGGACCACGGTGGCGTGGTTCACCCCCAGCCTGCGCGCCGCAGCACTGACGGTGCCGGTATCGATCACCATCAGGGCAAACCGCAGGTCATCCCAGTTTTCGTTGTGCAAGAATCGAGACACCCTAAGCAAAATTTCGGAATGGTCTTTATCTGGCACACAATTAACCTTGCGTCATCTGACGAGTGACACCAGGGAGATCACCATGAGCATGAAGACCCCCTTGATCGGTTTCGCGATCGGCCTGGCCGTTCTGGCCGGTGGCGCGGTTGTCGCCGGATCCCATGTCGACAAGAACGTCGAGGCGGCGGTGAAGGCGCGCAAGGCGCATATGCAGCTTTATGCCTACAACCTCGGGATCCTGGGCGCGATGGCCAAGGAAGAGGTTCCCTACGATGCCGCTTCGGCCAGCGCCGCGGCGGGCAACCTGGCCGCGCTGGCGCGGATGAACGAGGGGAGCTACTGGCCGCAGGGGTCGGACAGCCTGAGCATGGAGGGCACCCGCGCCCTGCCGGATATCTGGGACAACATCGACGACGTGCTGGTCAAGGCCAAGGCCCTGACCGATGCGAGCGCGGCGATGGAAGCCGCGGCCGGCACCGGCCTCGACGGGCTGAAGGGCGCGATGGGGGCTGTCGGCGGCGCCTGCGGCGCCTGCCACAAGGCCTATCGCCAACCCGACAGCTGAGGGCATACTGGCCCCCGACGCAACCTGGGAGGCCGCGTGACATGAGGTGCGGAATGGTGCGCTTGCTCGGGCTGATCATCCTGGGCACAGCAGGGGTTTTCTGGCTGATCACGCGGCCTGTCTCTCTGCCGGACGATGCGCTGGCGGGGCTGACGGGTCGCACCGATCAGGGCGAACGGGTCTTTCTGGCGGCCGGCTGCGGGTCCTGCCACATGGCGCCCGACGCGACCGGCGCGGCGCGGCTGGTGCTGGCGGGCGGGCAGCGCTTTCCTTCGGATTTCGGCACCTTCGTCGCGCCCAACATCTCGCCCCACCCGGAGGCCGGGATCGGCGCCTGGAGCGATCCCGAGATCGCGAACGCCGTCCTGCGGGGCGTGTCGCCCGAGGGCGCGCATTACTTCCCCGCCTTCCCCTACACCGCCTATCAGCGGATGGAGATGCAGGACATGGCCGACCTGATCGCCTATCTGCGCACCCTGCCCGAGAGTGACGCGCCCTCGGCCCCGCACGAGGTGGGCTTTCCCTTCTCGGTCCGCCGCCTGGTGGGCGGGTGGAAATGGCTCTTCGCCGCGCCCGACTGGGTGTTGCAGGATCCCGCCGATGCCGAGATCGCGCGCGGGCGCTACCTGGTCGAGGCTCTGGCGCATTGCGGGGAATGCCACACGCCGCGCGGCCCGCTGGGAGAGCTGGCGCGCGATGCCTGGCTGACCGGCGCGCCGGTCCCGGGCAAGGACCGCGGGCGCGTGCCGGGAATCGATCCCGCCAGTCTCGACTGGTCCGAGGGCGACATCGTCGAATACCTGACCTCGGGGTTCACGCCGGAGTTCGACACCGCCGGCGGGCACATGGTCGAAGTGATCGCCAATTTCGCGCAACTGCCCGAAAGCGACCGCAGGGCGGTGGCGGCCTATCTGAAGGCGCTGCCCTGATCAGGCAAGGCCCAGCTTCTTCTGGCGCGCGGCGCGCAGGCGGGCGAAGTCGTCGCCCGCGTGATAGGAGGACCGCGTGAGCGGCGTGGCCGAGACCATCAGGAAGCCCTTGCCATAGGCGGCCTTCTCGTAGCCCGCGAATTCCTCGGGCGTCACGAAGCGGTCGACGCGGTGGTGTTTCGGCGTCGGCTGGAGATACTGGCCGATCGTCAGGAAATCGATGTCGGCCGCGCGCATGTCGTCCATGACCTGCAGAACCGCCTGGCGATCCTCGCCCAGGCCCACCATGATGCCCGACTTGGTGAAGATCGAGGGGTCCAGTTCCTTGACCCGCTGCAACAGGCGCAGCGAATGGAAATAGCGCGCGCCGGGCCGCACCTCGGGGTAAAGGCCCGGTACGGTTTCAAGATTGTGATTGAACACGTCAGGCCGGGCGGCGACCACGGTTTCCAGGGCCGAAGGCGCGCATTTCAGGAAGTCGGGGACCAGCACCTCGATGGTGGTGGCAGGGGCACGGTGGCGGATGGCACGGCTGGTCTGGGCAAAGTGCTCGGCCCCGCCGTCCTCCAGATCGTCGCGGTCCACCGATGTCACGACGACATGGCTCAGCCCCAGCGTCTGCACCGCATGGGCAACCCGGCCGGGTTCGAAGGTGTCCAGCGCCTGCGGCTTGCCGGTGGCGACGTTGCAGAAGGTGCAGCCGCGGGTGCAGATCTCGCCCATGATCATCATGGTGGCATGGCCCTGCGACCAGCATTCGCCGACGTTGGGGCAACCCGCCTCCTCGCAGACCGTGACAAGCTTGTTGGTCTTGAGAATGTCGCGCGTGGCCTTGTAGCCTTCGGAGGTCGGGGCCTTGACCCGGATCCACGACGGCTTCTTCGGCTGGGGATTGTCGGCGCGATGCGCCTTTTCCGGGTGGCGCTGGTCGGGCAGCTTGAGATCGCGCACGGGTTTTT
>SBFT01000352.1 GCA_006227805.1 Paracoccaceae bacterium | reverse complement strand
GTCGGGGCTCAGACCCCATTGGGCGAGGTCGGCGCTGTTGAGGTCGTCGAAGCGGATCGGCAGGGCGCGCGCTTCCGCATAGCGGGCGTAGTGCCCGATCTCGGTGCTGCAGATCGGGCAGTCGCCGTTGAAAAGGACGCGCGCTTGCGGGGAAGGATCGCTCATGACCGGTCAGATAGGCCGCGCGACGCGCCCCGCCAGAGGCCTCACAGCTTGTTGTGGCTGCCGTCGCACATCGGCGCCCTGGTCGACGCCTTGCAGCCGCAGAAATAGACCGTCCGGTCTTTCTCGGCGGTGTATTTGACCGGGGTGATGTCGGTGCCCTTGTGGCTGCCGTCGCAATAGGGTTGGTTGGCCGACTTGCCGCAGGCGCACCAGAAATACGATTTGCCTTCCGTGACGTCGACGGGATAGGGCGCCTTCTGCGCGATGATCGGGGCGTCGGACATGGGTTGTCTGCCTTTGTGTTCAGGTTGATGCCGGCGATCTAGCGCGCCCTGCGGTCGGGGAAAGGCCTGACCGGCGCCGGAAATGGCCCAAGGGCGCCGCCGGTATCGGGGCGCGCGCTCAGGCCTGCTGCGTCACCCAGACACCGAGGCCCATCAGCGCAATTCCGCCTGCGCGCTTGAGGTCCAGCGGGCTGACCTGGGCCCCGAAGAGACCGAAATGGTCGATCGCCGCGGCGCTGACCAATTGACCGATCAACACGAAGAACACCGCGTTGCCCACGCCGAAATGCGGCGCGATATAGGTCACGGACAGCACGTAGAAGGCCACGAAGACCCCGCCCAGGAACAGGTGCTTCGGCACCCCGCCCAGCCGCGTCAGGGCGCCGGGCCCGGTGAGCAGGACCGCCAAGACCGCGATGCCCAGCGCCACCAGGAACAGCACCAGCGCCGCCGAGGCGGGCGAGCCGATATGCCGTCCGAGCGCCGCGTTCAGCGCGGCCAGCAAGGGTATGCCCATCCCCGCGAGGAACATGATGAAGGCATAGGTCTGGGTCATGGGATTTCCTTTGCGGACCGGGGTTTGATCTGGATCATGGTTGCGCCGCGCCATGCGGGCAAGCTTTCTTCACAGGAGGATCCGACCATGCACCATACGCCGTTTCTCGCCATGATCCTGTCCGGCCTTCTGGGCCTGGCCACCACGGCCCGGGCGCAGGACGTCGCCGAGGGCGAGGACCATTTCGTCCGTTTCTGCGCCACCTGCCATGGGGCGGATGCGAAGGGGCAGGGGCCGATGGCCGCCGTGCTGCTGGTCCAGCCCGCCGACCTGACGACGCTCTCCGCGGGCAATGGCGGCGTCTTTCCGACCGAGCGCGTGGTCATGCGGATCGACGGCCGCGATCCGCTGGTCAGCCATGGCAGCCCGATGCCGGTCTATGGCCCCTTTTTCGAAGGAGATGATGCGTCTATGAAGACGTCATCCGGTCAGCCGATCCTGACCAGCCAGCCCATCGTCGACCTGGTGGCCTACCTGGAAAGCCTGCAAAGCCCATGAAATCTCTTGCCCTTGCGCCGATCGGAATGGCCGTCCTGCTGGCGGCCTGCACGATCGGCTCGGAAATGCCCGGCCCCGACGAGGGCGCGAAGCTCTTCGCGCAGAACTGCACCGCCTGCCATGGCGCGAACGGCACGGGCGGCATCGGCCCCGACCTGACCGCGATCGCCCAACGCAACGGCGGCACCTTCCCCCGCGCGCGGATGCTGTCGCAGATCGACGGCTACGCCAAGGGCACCCACGCCGACCGCGCCATGCCCGAATTCGGTGCCACCCTCACCGGCGAGACCGTGCCCGTCGACATCGACGGCACGCTGACGCCCACGCCGCGCCCGCTGGCGGCGCTGCTGGCCTATCTGGAAAGCGTCCAGGGCTGAGACCGGCGGGCCGCCTCCTCAGTCGCAGATCCCCTTCAACTCGGCGTCCTTCCAGGGCAGGACCACGTCCTGTTCGCGGGTCTGCGGCAGGCGCGAGACGGGGAAGGCCCGCGACAGCATCTCGTGCAGGCGCTGGGTGCGGGCCGCGTCCGGGGCCAGCGCGCGGCAGCAGACATATTCCTCGACGATCGCGCCTTGCTGTTCGAAGCCGTAATCCAGGAAATCCCGGGTCAGCGCGGCCTCGAACAGGTAGGGATCGTCGCTGCGCACATGTTCCGTGGCGGCCTTCAGCGGGTGATAGCCCGTGCGCGCGCGGTTCTGCCATTGCCAGACATGGGTCAGTTCATGCGCCAGAAGCATCGCCTCGATCAGGTAGAGCCTCTCGGGATAGCGCGGCATGTAGTCCGGCAGATACCAGTCATGGGTGAAGTGGATGCGGTTGAACAACACCACCGCGGCGGGGCGCGCGGTGACGATCTCGGATCGGGGCGGCGGCAGGATGCGTTCGCGGCAGGTGACCCGGGGACGCGCGGGGCGCTTGAAGGTGACCGATCCCACCAGCGCGCCCTTGGCCAGCCGCACGCGCGAGACGTCGATCCCGTCGCCATGGATCTTGGCCGCGAAGGCCTGTTCGGTCACGGTCAGCGGCCGCCCGCAGGCCGCGGTCAGGACAAGCGACAGGATCAGGAACGCGCGCAGGATCATGGGCGGGATTGGGCCCTTGCGCCCGCGCGAAATCAAGCCCCCAGAAGACGCCCGGCACATCGCCCTGCGTCAGGAGGCGAAAAGCGTGGCGTTGGCGGTGGCCACGGGCTTGCCGCTGCCCTCCTCCGTCATCTCGGCCCGGGCGAAGACCAGCGCGCGGCCCGCCCGCACGATGACCGCGCGGCAGAGGATGCCCGAGCCCGTTCCCGGCCGCAGGAACTGGGTGTCGAGGTTCGTGGTGGCGAACAGCTTCAGCTCGCCCGCGTTGGCGATGGCGGCCAGCACCATGCAGGTATCGGCCAGCGCCGCCAGCGCCTGGCCTGACACGATGCCCCCCACCCGCGCCAGATGCTGGCCGAGAGGCATCCGGAAGAGGCTTTCCTCGGGTCCGGTCGAGACCACCTCGATATTCAGGGCCTTCACCCAGGGGGCGAAATTGTTATCAAGGATGGCGGTGATGTCGCTCGGTGTCATGGGACCGACCCTGCCGCAGAGACGCGGGCCACGCAATCCGTCTTGTGAGGGCGCGCGCGCCGCGCCAGAGTGACGCCATGGGACGGATCGGGATATTCCTGGCCATGTGGCTGGCGCTGTCGGGCGGCGCGGCGGCGCAGAGCCTCTGGATCGAGATCGACCTCTCGGACCAGCGGATGCAGGTGCGCGAGGCGGGCGCGGTCCTCCACGACTGGCCCGTCTCCACCGCGCGCGAGGGCAAGTGCACGCCGGTCGGGGTCTACACGCCCTACCTTCTGAAGCGCGAGCATTACTCGACGCTCTATGACGGCGCGCCGATGCCCTGGTCGATCTTCTTTTCGGGGAATTACGCGATCCACGGCACGACGCAGGTGGACCGGCTGGGATCGCCCGCCTCGGCGGGGTGCGTGCGGCTGGACCCCGCGGATGCCGAGACGCTGTTCGGGCTGGTGCAGGACGCGGGCAAGGAGGAAACGCGGGTCGTGATCCGCGAATGAGGGAGAGAGAAGGATGATCATCGAATTCGTGACGTTCGACCGGCCCGAGGGGTTCACGGACGCGGACATACTCGAGGACGCGCGGGGCACCGTGGCGCATTGGCAGGCCAATGAAAGGCTGATCCGCAAGCATTTCGTGCGGCGCGAGGACGGCCGGATCATGGGGGTCTATCTCTGGCCCGACCGGGCTTCGGCCGAGGCGGCGCACGATGCCGCCTGGATCGCGCGGTTCCGGGCGCGGACGGGGCTCGAGCCCGAGATCACCTATGGCGACGTCTTCATGGTGATCGACAATGTGAGCGGCGAGGTCACCGAGTATCCGTGAGGGGCGCGTCCCGGGACGGGACGCCCGCCGCCATCGGGGAAATCAACGGGTCACGGGGACGGATTTGCCGGATCTCAAGACCCGGGGACGCCGCTACTGGCTCCAGCCGTGGACATGGACGTCGCGGCCGGAATGGGCCTTCATGATCTTCACGGCCAGATCCTCGCGCGGCTTGTCGCGGGTGCGCACCCACATCAGGATGCCGCCATGGGCGATCTGGTCGCGGTAATAGTCGCGGTGATGCCTGTCCGCGCGCCGGGCCAGAAGCGTGCCGATCACCGCGCCCGGGCCGCCGCCGATGGCGATGGCCGCGATCGAGGCGGCCGCCGTGCTGGCGGGTGTCAGCAGCGCCGCCATCGCGATGGCCGAGCCCACGAAGAAGAACCCGCCCGCGATGGCGCCCTCCAGCTCGCCCATCGCCTCTTCCGAGACGAAATGGGCACGCGGCGCGCGCGGGTCGTCCTCAAGCTCGGGCGCGCGCCAGAAGGCCTCGCCCAGCTTGTCCTTCAGCGCCGCCTCGCTGCCCAGAAGGCTGATGTCGGAATGGTGAAAGCCCACCGCGCGCAGGTCGTAGAAGGCGG
>SBFT01000366.1 GCA_006227805.1 Paracoccaceae bacterium | reverse complement strand
GGTCCTGGGCTTCGAGGCGCAGGATCCCGGCCGCTACGGGCGCCTGGTGACCGAGGGCGATGCGCTGCTGCGGATCGTGGAATTCAAGGACGCCACGGATGAGGAGCGCGCGATAAGCCTCTGCAACAGCGGCATTGTCATGGCGGACGGGCCGACGCTGCTCGGCCTGGTCGAGGCCGTCGGAAACGACAATGCCGCGGGCGAATACTACCTGACCGACATCGTCGCCATCGCGCGCGGGCGCGGCCTGAGCGCCGGTTTCGTCACCTGCCCCGAAGCCGAGACCCTGGGCATCAACAGCCGCGCCGAACTGGCGCGCGCCGAGGCCCTGTTCCAGGCCCGCGCCCGGGCCGAGCACATCGAGAACGGCGTCACCCTGATGGCGCCCGAGACCGTGCATTTCGCGCTGGACACCGTGATCGGGCGCGATGCCGTGGTCGAGCAGAACGTGGTCTTCGGCCCCGGCGTCACGGTGGAATCCGGCGCCACGATCCGCGCCTTCAGCCACCTCGAGGGCGCCCATGTCAGCCGGGGTGCAGTCGTGGGCCCCTATGCGCGCCTGCGCCCCGGGGCGGAACTGGCCGAGGACGCGCGCATCGGCAATTTCGTCGAGGTCAAGGCCGCGCTGATCGGCGAAGGCGCCAAGGTCAACCACCTGTCCTATATCGGCGACGCGACCGTGGGCGCGAGATCGAACATCGGCGCGGGAACGATCACCTGCAACTACGACGGCGTGATGAAGCATCACACCACGATCGGCGCAGGCGTCTTCATCGGGTCGAACACGATGCTGGTGGCCCCCGTGACCATCGGGGACGAGGCGATGACCGGCAGCGGATCGGTGATCACCCAGGATGTCGAGGCCGGCGCGCTGGCGATCGCGCGCGCGCCCCAGACCGCGAAACCCGGCGCCGCGCGCAGGCTGATGGACCTGCTGCGCGCCCGCAAACGCAAACGCGACGAAGGAACGAAGTGATGTGTGGAATTGTCGGCGTGCTGGGCGATCACGAGGCCGCGCCCATCCTGGTCGAGGCGCTGAAGCGGCTCGAATATCGCGGCTATGACAGCGCGGGCATCGCCACGCTGAATGACGGTCATCTCGACCGCCGCCGCGCGGTGGGCAAGCTGGTCAACCTCTCGGACCTTCTGGTGCATGAACCGCTGGCGGGAAAGGCCGGGATCGGGCACACGCGCTGGGCCACCCACGGGGTTCCCTCCGTCGGCAATGCGCACCCCCACAAGGCCGGGCCGGTCGCCGTCGTGCATAACGGGATCATCGAGAATTACCGCGAACTGCGCGCCGAACTGGCCGCGGCCGGCATCGGCTACGAGACCGAGACCGACACCGAGACCGTGGCACTGCTGACGCGGATGCACATGGATCAGGGCGACGGCCCGGTCGAGGCGGCGATGCGCACCATCGACAAGCTGCGCGGCGCCTATGCGCTGGCCTTCCTCTTCGACGGCGAACCCGACCTGATCGTCGCCGCGCGCCTCGGCCCGCCGCTGGCCATCGGCCATGGCGAGGGCGAGATGTTCGTGGGCTCGGACGCGATCGCGCTGGCGCCGCTGACCGACCGCATCACCTATCTGGAAGAGGGCGACCGCGCCATCGTCACCCGCAAGGGCGTCGAGATCCGCGACGCCAAGGGCAACCTTGCAAACCGGCCCGTGAAGACCGTCTCGATCGACGGGACGCGGATCGACAAGGCGGGCCACAAGCATTTCATGGCGAAGGAGATCGCCGAGCAGCCCAATGTCGTGGGCGAGGCGGTGCGCCACTACCTCGACCCCCAGGGCAACATCAGCTTCCCCGGAGAAGAGATTGATTTCACGAAACTCGACCGTCTGACCATGGTCGCCTGCGGCACCGCCTACATCGCCTGCCTGGTGGCGAAATACTGGTTCGAGGACCTGGCCCGCCTGCCGGTCGATGTCGATGTCGCCTCGGAATTCCGCTATCGCGAACCGCCCATCGGGCCGCGCACGCTGGCCATCTTCGCCAGCCAGTCGGGCGAGACCGCCGATACCCTGGCCGCCCTGCGCTATTGCCGCGACAAGACCGCGGGCATCGCCTGCGTGGTCAACGTCACCGAAAGCTCGATCGCGCGGGAAAGCGACATCGTGCTGCCGATCCATGCGGGCGTCGAAGTGGGCGTGGCGTCCACCAAGGCCTTCACCTGCAAGCTGACCGTGATGTTCCTGCTGGCGCTGAAGGCGGCGCATCAGCGCGGCCATATCGACGACACGCGGCTGTCGGACCTGGTCTCGGCGCTGCGCGGCCTGCCGTCGGTGATCAGCGCGGCACTCGATCAGAACGACGCGGTCCAGCGCACCGCCACCCTTCTGTCCGAGGCCCGCGACGTCCTGTTCCTGGGCCGGGGCCGGATGTTCCCCCTGGCGCTGGAAGGCGCACTGAAGCTGAAGGAAATCAGCTACATCCACGCCGAAGCTTATGCATCTGGCGAGTTGAAGCACGGCCCCATCGCCCTGATCGACAAGAACATGCCGGTGGTCGTGCTGGCGCCCAGGGACGCGATCTTCGACAAGACCGTCTCGAACATGCAGGAGGTCATGGCGCGCAAGGGCAAGGTCGTGCTGGTCTCGGACGAGGACGGTCTGGCCGAGGCCTCCGACGGTGTCTGGCAGACGATCCGGATGCCGCGCGTCGATCCCCTGCTGACGCCGATCCTCTACGCCATCCCGGCGCAGCTTCTGGCCTATCACACCGCCGTCGCCAAGGGCACCGATGTGGACCAGCCGCGCAACCTGGCGAAGTCGGTGACGGTGGAATAGGCCTCAGCCGCCCCGGCGATAGAGCACGTCGCCATGCCGGGGCACGCGCGCATAGGCGTGCGAGACCAGCCGGAAGCCATGCGCCCGGAGATGCGCGTCGATGTCGTCGAACATCGCGCCGCCCTCGTACATCGGCACGCGGCTGACCTCGCACTTGAGCAGCTCGAACGCCTCGACCCCTGCGCCGAGGCCCGTCAGAACCGACAATTCATGCCCCTGCACGTCGAGGACCAGCATCGGCCGGGTCGCGGCCGCAGGGTCGATCCCGTGCCGGGCCAGGATCTGCGCCAGCGAGCGCGTGGTCATCTCGATCACCTCGCCGGTCTCGCGGCTGTCGGGAAAGCGGGCGCGATAGGTGTCCGTCGCGCCATAGACCGACGAGGACGCACCGTCCCCGTTGAACCGGTGGAACCGCAACGCCTCGCCATCGCTGGCCGAGACCAGCGCGCATTCGTGCAGGTGCCGCGCCGTGCCCTGCCGCGCCGACAGAACCTCGCGCAGCCTGGCATAGGTGTCGGGATCGGCCTCGACCCAGAGGACGGTCTTCGCGCCGTAGGATTCGTAGAGATCGGCATCCTCGGCCCAATGGGCGCCCACATGCACGATCAGGTCGACCGGGGCCAGCCGCTGCATCACCAGTTCGTATTTCGAGGCGCGGAAATACTTTCGCCAATGCCGCGGCACCAACCGCTTGACGCCGCGCTCGAGCCCCTTGAGAACCTTCATGTGGCCTGCCTTTCGCCTTTGGCGTCTGATAGCAGGCCCACCCGCACCGGAAAAGCCCGGAAGGACCCGCGATGGACCCTGCCCCGTATCTGGACGCGTTGCGCGCCCTGGCCGATCCCGTCCGCGCCACCGAGATGCGCGCCTATCACAAGGCGCAGCGCCCCTATCTGGGCCTGCGCAACCCGCAGGTTCACGCGCTGACCAAGGCCTGGCGCAGCGATCTGGGCGTGGCGGACCGCGTGGCGCTGGCCGATGCGTTGTGGCGGACCGACATTCACGAGGCGCGCGTAGCCGCAGGAAGCCTGCTGGCGCAGGCGCGCCTCCGCCCCGATGACGCGGCCTGGGCGCTGATCGCCTCGTGGGTGCCGACCTTCGACGCCTGGGCCATCGCCGATCACGCCTGCGACGCGGGCGCGCGGCGGCTTCTGGCCGATCCGTCGCGGCTGGACGAGGTCGAGACCTGGACGACCCGCGACCACATGTGGTCCCGCCGCGCGGCGCTGGTCATCACCCTGCCCTGGACCAAACAGAACCACCCAAGGCCCGAAGACCTGGCGCGGCGCGACCGCATCCTGGGCTGGGCGGCCGGTTACGTGCCCGATCGCGACTGGTTCATCCAGAAGGCCGTCGCCTGGTGGCTGCGCGAGTTGTCGAAACACGACGCACCCCGCGTGCGCGCCTTCCTGGATCGGCACGGGGACGCGATGAAGACCTTCGCGCGCAAGGAAGCGGGCAAGTATCTGCCGGACTAGAACGCCTCGACCGAGACCTCGACAAGCTCGGTCAAGGGCGCGCCGAGGCTGCGCATCGCCTGCAGCGACAATTGGCTGCCCGCGCCGGGATCGGCGTCCAGCGGGATCAGCGTGACCGCCACCACCTGCCCGCCATAACGCACCCGGCCCGCGCGCTCGGCCCTCACCAGGGGCGTTCTCATCCACAGAC
>SBFT01000344.1 GCA_006227805.1 Paracoccaceae bacterium | reverse complement strand
ACGGGCTATCGCGTGGGATACAAGCCCGCGGGCGGGATATCCAAGGCCAAGGACGCGCTGGTCTACCTGTCGCTGATCAAGGACGAACTGGGCGACCGCTGGCTGCGCCCCGATCTGTTCCGCTTCGGCGCGTCGTCGCTGCTGGGCGATATCGAACGGCAGCTGGAGCATCACCTGACAGGCCGCTATTCGGCCGCCTACAGGCATGCGGCGGGCTGAGCGGAGAGGCCCGGGATTTGCGTATTTGGGACCAGAAAGAAGCCATGGGCGTGAAAGAGATCTTCGAGACGATGGAGTATGGCCCCGCCCCCGAAGGCGCGGCCGAGGCGCTGGCCTGGCTGGTGGATCAGGGCGACCGCTTCGGCCATTTCATCGACGGCGCCTTCACCGCGCCCGGTGACGGGTTCGAGAGCCGCAACCCCGCGACGGGCGAGGTGCTGGCGACGCTGACGCAGGCGACGGCCGCCGACGTGGACGCGGCGGTGGCCGCGGCGCGGCGGGCGCAGCCGAAATGGGAGAGGCTGGGGGGGCCGCGCCGCGCGCGGGTTCTCTATGCGATCGCCCGGCTGCTCCAGAAACACGCGCGGCTGTTTGCCGTGCTGGAGACGCTGGACAACGGCAAGCCGATCCGCGAGAGCCGCGACATCGACGTGCCGCTGGCGCAGCGGCATTTCTACTTCCATGCGGGCATGGCGCAGCTGATGGAGGATCAGTTGCCGGGGCGCGTGGCGCTGGGTGTCTGCGGCCAGATCATCCCGTGGAACTTTCCGTTGTTGATGCTGGCCTGGAAGATCGCGCCAGCCCTGGCGATGGGGAACACGGTGGTGCTGAAGCCTGCCGAGTATACCTCGCTCACGGCGCTTCTGTTTGCGGATATCTGCCGTCAGGCCGGGCTGCCGAAAGGCGTCGTCAACATCGTCACCGGCGACGGGGCGGTGGGCGAGATGATCGTGGCGCATGAGGGGATCGACAAGATCGCCTTCACCGGATCGACCGAGGTGGGCCGCCGGATCAGGCAGGCCACCGCCGGGAGGGCCAGGGCGCTGACGCTCGAGCTGGGCGGCAAGTCGCCCTACATCGTCTTCGACGACGCCGATCTCGATTCAGCGGTCGAGGGGCTGGTCGATGCGATCTGGTTCAACGGGGGGCAGGTCTGCTGCGCAGGGAGCCGCCTTCTGGTGCAGGAAGGCGTGGCGGATGCGTTCCACGCCAGGCTGCGCGCCCGCATGGACGGCCTGCGCGTCGGCGATTCCCTGGACAAGTGCATCGACGTGGGCGCGGTCGTGGACCCGGTCCAGCGCGACCGGATCGCGGGCATGGTCGATGCCTGCCGTGCGGGCGTGGTGCATCGCGCCGATGTCGCCCTGCCCGAGCGGGGCTGCTTCTATCCGCCGACGCTGATCACCGGCCTCGCCCCGTCGGACCCCCTGATGCAGGAGGAGATCTTCGGGCCGGTCCTGGTCTCGACCACCTTCCGGACCCCGGCCGAGGCGGTGAGCCTCGCCAACAACACGCGCTACGGGCTGGCCGCGTCGGTGTGGACAGAGAACGTGAACCTGGCCCTCGACGTGGCGCCGAAACTGGCGGCGGGGGTCGTGTGGGTCAATGCCGCCAATCTCTTCGATGCGGCGGCGGCGTTCGGCGGAGTGCGCGAGAGCGGCTTCGGTCGCGAAGGCGGCTGGGAGGGGCTGGCGGCCTACACGAAGCCCGAAGGCAAGGCGAAGCCCCTGGCGCGGGTCTTGCCCTTCGAGGGCGATGGCATGCCCGAAGGCGGGATCGACCGCACGCCCAAGCTCTATGTCGGCGGCAAGCAGGCGCGGCCCGACGGCGGCTATTCGCGCGTCATCCACGGCAGGCGGGGGCAGTTGCTGGGCCAGGCGCCCATCGCCAACCGCAAGGACATCCGCAACGCGGTCGAAGCGGCGCAGGCGGCGGCGTCCTGGGGGAAAACCACGGGACACCTGCGGGCGCAGATCCTCTATTACATCGCCGAGAACCTGTCGGCGCGGGCTTCGGAATTCGCGGAGCGTATCGACGCGATGACGGGGCGGCGCGGCGGCCGGGACGAGGTCGCGGCATCAGTGGATCGCCTGTTCACCCATGCCGCCTGGGCGGACAAGCATGACGGGCGCGTGCATGGCGTGCCGATCCGGGGCGTGGCGATCGCCATGAACGAACCCGTGGGCGTGATCGGCGCCTTCTGCGCGGACGAGGCGCCGCTTCTGGGACTGGTCGGCGTCATGGCCCCCGCGATCGCGATGGGCAACCGGGTCGTCCTTGTGGCGTCCGAACCCTTCCCGCTGGCGGCGACGGATTTCTACCAGGTCCTCGACACCTCGGACCTGCCGGGGGGCGTGGTCAACATCCTGACCGGCAGCCACGCGGAGCTGGCGCCGCATCTGGCGGGGCACATGGATGTGGACGCGGTATGGTCGTTCTCGTCCAGCGACATCTCGGGCGTGATCGAACGCGAGGCGGCGGGCAACCTGAAACGCACCTGGGTCAACAACGGCCTGGCGCGCGACTGGTCCCGCGCCGATGCGGGCGCCTTCCTGACGGCGGCGACCGAGGTCAAGACCATCTGGGTGCCCTACGGCGAATAACCGGGGGTTGATCCGCGCCCCGCTTTCCCTCACGGTTCGCGCGAACATCCAACAGAAGGACAGAGGACATGCGCACACGCGCCGCCGTGGCCACAAAGGCCGGAGCCCCGCTGGAAATCATGGAAGTGAACCTGGAGGGTCCGCGCGCGGGCGAGGTCCTGGTCGAGATCAAGGCGACCGGCATCTGCCACACGGACGAATTCACCCGGTCGGGCGCGGATCCCGAAGGCATCTTTCCCTGCATCCTGGGCCATGAGGGCGCGGGCGTCGTCGTGGAGGTGGGCGAGGGCGTCACCACGCTGAAGCCCGGCGACCATGTCATTCCGCTCTACACGCCGGAATGCCGGCAATGCCCGTCCTGCCTGTCGGGCAAGACCAACCTCTGCACCGCGATCCGCAACACGCAAGGCCAGGGCCTGATGCCCGACGGCACGACGCGGTTCTCGATGCTCGACGGAACGCCGATCTATCACTACATGGGCTGTTCGACCTTCGCCAATCACACGGTCCTGCCCGAGATCGCGCTGGCCAAGGTGCGCCCCGACGCGCCCTTCGACAAGATCTGCTACATCGGCTGCGGGGTGACCACGGGGATCGGTGCCGTCATCAATACTGCCGGCGTCGAGATCGGATCGACGGCGGCGGTCTTCGGCCTTGGCGGGATCGGGCTCAACGTGATCCAGGGGCTTCGGATGGCGGGCGCCGACATGATCATCGGCGTCGATCTGAACGACGCCAAGGCGGACATGGCGCGCAAGTTCGGGATGACGCATTTCGTCAACCCTTCGAAGATCGAAGGCAGCGTGGTGCAGGAGATCGTCAACCTGACCAAGCGTGGCGCCGACCAGATCGGCGGCGTCGACTATTCCTTCGATGCCACGGGCAACGTGAAGGTGATGCGCGACGCGCTGGAATGTTCGCATCGCGGCTGGGGTGTCAGCGTCATCATCGGCGTGGCGCCTGCCGGTGCCGAGATTTCCACCCGCCCCTTCCAGCTGGTCACGGGCCGGGTCTGGAAGGGCACGGCCTTCGGCGGCGCGAAGGGGCGCACCGACGTGCCGAAATTCGTCGACTGGTACATGGACGGCAAGATCGAGATCGACCCGATGATCACCCACACGCTGAGCCTCGACCAGATCAACCAGGGCTTCGACCTCATGCACGAGGGCAAGTCGATCAGGGCCGTGGTGGTCTACTGACCGAGGCGGATCACTGGGGCGCGGCGATCGCCTGGCGCGACGGGCGCCGGGCGACCCTGGGGCCGCTCGACCCGGGGGCCTTCCTGCGGGTGGCCTCGATTTCCAAGGTGGTGACCGGCGCAGTGGCGCGGGCGGCGGGAATTGGGCCGGACACACCGATGGCGCGGGCGCTGGGCTGGCCCCTCGCCCATCCCGATCACCCGGACATTCCCGTCACCGCCGGCATGGTCGCGGCGCATTGCGCGGGTCTGTCGGATGCGGGCGGCTACCTGCTGCCACCGGACGGCGACCTGAAGGCCTGGTGCGCGCGGCGCGACGCCTGGGGGTTCGCCCCGGGGACGACGCTCTCCTACGCCAATCTCGGCTCGCACCTGCTGGCGCTGGCGGCGGAACGGGCGACGGGCCGGTCCTTCGGCGAACTGGCGCGGGACTGGCTGGCGGCGCGGGGCATTCCCGGCGGGTTCAACTGGTGGGGCGTGCCGCCACGGGACCGCGCCCGCGCGGTTCCCGGGATGCGCCCGGGGGCCGCGATTCCCGGGATGCGCCCTATGGGCGCGGTGCAGATCGACGGCGACGTGCCGCCTTCGGGTTTCACCGGGCCGATGGGCGAGGCGATGGCGCCCCCTGCGCCTTGTGCCGCGCCCTGGCTGTGGTCGCCGCAAGGCGGGCTGCGGACG
>SBFT01000346.1 GCA_006227805.1 Paracoccaceae bacterium | reverse complement strand
GATCAGGTCGGGGTTCGCCTCGATGGCGCGGCGGTGCAGGACCAGCGCGTTGTAGAAGGCTTCGGGCGCGTAGCTGCGCCAGGTCATCATGCCCGCCAGGAACGCCTGTTCGGCGGTCATGTCGCGGGGGGCGAGACCGGACAGCCTGCGGGTTTCCGTATCCAGCGTGATGCCGATCAGCTCTGACGCGATATCCTCGCCTACCTTGTCCTGCCAGTCGAAGGCGTCCGAGAGGTCTCCGTCGAACTTGGCGGTCCAGGCCTCGGATCCGTCCGGGGAAAACAGGCGCGCTTCCAGACGCAGCCGGTCGCCGCGTGCGCGCAGCACTGCCTGCAGGCGATAGGCGCCAGGGCCGTGGCTTTCGCCGATGCGCGCGTTCAGCCAGGCCAGCTGGCCCAGGTAGGTCTGTATGTCGGAGGTCAGCGCACCCGCGATCTCGGCGATCTCGGGGCGCGGATCGGAGGTGCTGAAAGGCTGGATCACCAGCCTGGGATAGCCGCTGCCGTCATCGGATGGCGTCTGCGCCGGGGTATGCGCGACCGGTGCCGCCGGCATGCGCGCCCAGACACGGAGGGGCCGGGCGATGTTCTTCAGGCGGGTTTCGCCCAGATCGTCGAAGGCGGGCGACAGGGTTCCGTCCAGGCTGCCATAGGCCGGGTCCGAGATCAGCAGCTGACCGGGACGGGCCAGCGCCTCGAGCCTGGCGGCGATGTTGACGCCGTCGCCGAAGATGTCCTCGCCGTCGCGGGTGATGTCGCCGATATGGACGCCGAAGCGAAGGGTCAGATCGCGCCGCTGGTCGGCCAGCGTGTCCTGCAGGCGCATCGCGGCTGTCACGGCATCGACGACACTTGCGAACTCGACCAGCCAGCCGTCGCCCATGCTCTTGATCACGGTGCCGCCGTGGCTGGTGACGATGGGGTGGAAATCCGATGTGCGGAAGGCGCGCAGCGCGGCCAGTGTGCCCTGTTCGTCACGCCCCATCATCGCCGAATAGCCGACGACGTCGGCGGCCATGATCGCGGCCAGTCTGCGCTGCATGCCTTGGTCTCCGTGCCCGCGGTCGGTGCGATGTTATGGTGTGGCGGGTGCGGTGCCAAGCATGCGTGTCAGTCGCCGGTCCGTTCGGCGCGACGCGCCAGTTTCGCGGCCAGGTTCAGACCGACCCCGGGGCGCGACCAGGGGCAGACCGCGATGCAGATGCCGCAACCATGGGTCTCGTTGAAGAAGGGCAGGCACTTGTCGAAATCGACATACCACTTGGTGACGCCGCGCACGGTCTTCTTGTCGGGAAACAGCGCCTGGGGCGGGCAGGCGTCCTCGCAGACCCGGCAGTTCCGGCAGAAGCCGTCGATGCCGAAGTCGCGCGGCGGCGTGGGCGCGAAGGGCGCGTCGGTCAGCACCGCCGACAGCCGGAAGGAGGCGCCGAATTCCGGGTTGATGATCGAGCCGTGCTTGCCCAGTTCGCCGAAGCCGCAGGCAAGGGCGGGCGGAATCAGGGTGATCGTGCCGGTGAGCGGTCCGGTGACGGGTTCGGCCTCCCATCCCTGTTCGCGCAGCCAGCCCGCGATCTTTTTCGCTGCGGCTCCGGCGCGGGTATATTGTTCGAGGACCTCGCGCCCGGCGGGCCAGTCGGGGGCGGTGGCGATGCGGTCGTAATCGTGCTGGACGCCCAGCACGATGATGCGGGATTGCGGGACGGTGACGCCGGCGTAGGCCCAGTCGGGGTTCATCTCGGCCACGCCCGTCATCTCGCAATCGCCGGCCTCGACGAAACGGGCCAGCATCGCGGTCCAGTCCTCGGGCGCGTGTTGCGCGGGCGCAGGCGCCAGCGGCGGCAGGGGCGCCTCGTTGATCAGGCGGCGCCTCTCGCGCGCTTCGCCGAAGCCTTCGGCGGCGTTCGAGCGCATGTAGAAGTAATCCTGCATCTTGCCATGCGGGATCTTCGTGGTGTCGGTGGACCAGTAGACGACATCGGGGCGGCGGAACTCCGCCTCGCCCAGGCCGTTGATCGCGTTGCCGCTGACATCCGGCGCCCGGGCCATCTGGTCGGGGTCCGGCGTGAAGGGGCGGTGGGGATTCGGGCGTGCCATGGCGCGAGCCTAGCACGAATTTCCGGTCAGAGAATCTCGGTCAGTGCGATCACGCCGCTGGCCCCCAGCAGCAGCCCCACGATGCCCACCAGCACGTAGCGCCAGAAGCGGCGCTTTTCGCGGACGGGCTGGGGTTGGGACTGCCGGATCAGCGCGTCCTCGACCAGGCGCGGCAGGCGGGGGCCGAAGCGGGCCAGCACGCGCGCGGTGTTGGTGAGGTCGCGCAGGATGGCGCGGGGGCCGATCGAGCCCTTGATGTAATCCTCGACCACGGGCCTGGCGACTTCCCAGATGTTGACCGAAGGATGCAGCGACCGCGCGACGCCCTCGACCACGACCATGGTGCGCTGCAACAGGATCAGTTCGGTCCGGGTCTCCATGCCGAAGCGTTCGGTCACCTCGAAGAGATAGGTCAGCACGCGGCCCATCGAGATCTGCGTGGCGTCCATGCCGAAGATCGGCTCGCCCACGGCGCGCAGGGCGCGGGCAAACTCGTCGACGTCGCGGTCGGCTGGAACATAGCCCGCCTCGAAATGCACCTCGGCCACGCGCTTGTAGTCGCGGCGGATGAAGCCGTAGAGGATCTCGGCATAGACCCGGCGGGTGTATTCGTCGATATGGCCCATGATCCCGAAATCATAGGCGATGATGTCGCCGTTCGGGGCGACCTTCAGGTTGCCCTGGTGCATGTCGGCGTGGAAATAGCCGTCGCGCAGCGCGTGGTTCAGGAAGAGCCGCAGCACGCGTTCGCCCAGCGCGCGGCGGTCATGGCCCGCCGCGTCGAGGGCTGCGTTGTCGCCCAGGTTCACGCCATCGGCCCAGCCCAGCGTCATCACCCGGCGCCCCGAGAGCGGCCAGATCACGCGGGGCAGCTGGAAGCCTTCGTCGCGTTCGGTATTGGCGGCGAATTCCGAGGCGGCGGCGGCCTCGAGGCGCAGGTCCAGCTCGCCCTGAACCACCCCGTCGAAATGGGCGATCACGTCGCGCGGGCGCAGGCGGCGCGAGAAGGGGGCGAAGACCTCGGCCATCCAGGCGGCGAAGTAGAAGGCGTCGACATCGCGCGCGAAGGCGCGTTCCACGTTGGGACGCAGGACCTTGACCGCGACATATTCGCCGCTGTCGCGCAGGCGCGCCCGGTGGACCTGGGCGATCGAGGCGGCGGCGATCGGCTCGCTGAAATCCGAGAAGATCTCGTCCACGGCGACGCCCAGTTCCTCCTCGACCGCACGCTTGGCGTCCTCGACCGGGAAGGGCGCCAGCTTGTCCTGCAGGACGCGAAGCTGGTTGGCCATGTCCTCGCCCACCACGTCGGGGCGCGTCGAGAGGATCTGGCCGAACTTGATGTAGGCGGGGCCGAGCGCCGTGATCGCGCGGGTGGCGGGGGGCATCGAGGGATCGCCGCGGTAGCCCAGCCACTGGAACGGGAAGCCCAGCGTGCGCGCGAGGATGCGCAGCGACCGCGGCGCGTCGAAGGCGTCGAGCACGACCCCCATGGCGCCGGTGCGTTCCAGCGTGGCGCCGGTGCGGATCAACCGCCAGATGTTGTGGGGGCCGCGCATCAGTCTGTGCCGGATCGCCGGCGCGATCCGGTTTCGAAGGATGTATCGGATCGCTGATGCGATCCGATCGGGCGGGGGCGCTGCCCCCGCACCCCCGGGATACTTGAGGCGAGAGGAAGAGGCATGGCGAGAGTCGCAGGCGTCAAATCTTCCACCCCGAATGCAGGGCGGCGATGCCCAGGGAGAGGTTGCGGTATGTCGCGTTCTCGAAGCCCGCGTCGCGGATCATCGCGAGGAAGGTCTCCTGGTCGGGGAAGCGGCGGATCGATTCCACGAGGTATTGATAGCTGTCGCGATCATTGGCGATCAGCTGGCCCATGCGCGGGATCACGTTGAAGCTGTAGAGATCGTAGAGCTTCTGCAGGCCGTCGTTCGGCAGCTGGCTGAATTCCAGCACCATCAGGCGGCCGCCGGGCTTGAGGACGCGGAAGGCCTCGGCCAGCGCGTCCCGGGGGCGGGTCACGTTCCGGATGCCGAAGCTGATCGTGTAGACGTCGAAGGCATTGTCCTCGAAGGGCAGCGCCATCGCGTCGCCCACGATCCAGTCGAGGCTGTCGGCCAGGCGTAGGGCCTCGGCGCGCTTGCGGCCCTCGATCAGCATGGGTTCGGTCAGGTCGAGCACGGTGGCATGGCCATGGCCTGCCCGTTTCAGGAAGCGGAAGGCGATGTCGCCGGTGCCCCCCGCCACGTCGAGAAGCCGCTGACCGGGGCGCGGCGCCAGCCAGTCCATCATCGCGTCCTTCCAGAGGCGGTGGATGCCGACGCTCATCACGTCGTTCATCACGTCGTATCTCGACGCGACCGAGTTGAAGACGCCGCGCACGCGGCCGGCCTT
>SBFT01000343.1 GCA_006227805.1 Paracoccaceae bacterium | reverse complement strand
GATCTGTTGACGCCCGATGCCGGACGTCGCCTCGCGGCCGTGCTCCTCCGGGTCCTGGGCTGCGGCGAGGTCGTGCCGGACGACCCGGAAGGCTTCTGGCTGACCCATCGGCAGCTGGCCGAGATGTCGAACCTCTCGCGCCACCATGTCGGCCGCAAGCTGGCCCTGTTCGAGGCCAATGGCTGGATCGCCTGCGGCTACAACCGGATCCGGCTGCTGGATGCCGAAGGGCTGGCCGCCTTCGCCTATGGCGACGACGACAGGTGACGACGACAGGTGACTACGACAGGTTACGGGGGCGACGGACCGAACCCCGGCCGTCGGCCTGCCTGGTTGTCGCGGCGACCACGGCGATCCTGCGCGCGCTGCCGGTCGTCCTGGCCGGACGGCTCAGTCGAAGGTGAACTCGGGCAGATGCGAGAAGGCGGATTTGAGCGCCTCGCCCCAGCCGGTCGAGACGGTCTGGTAATAGCGGTCATCCGCTGTCACGCGATTCTGGCGGCCGATCCGCATCTCGTCCTTCGGAACGATCACGTAGTCCAAGGGCAGCCCGACCGAGAGGTTCGACTTGATGGTGCTGTCGAAGCTGACGAAGAGAAGCTTGATCGCGTTCTCGAAGGTCATCTTCGGATCATAGGCGCGCACCAGGATCGGCTTGCCATACTTGGTCTCGCCGATCTGGAAGAAGGGATTGTCGCTCGAGGCCTCGATGAAGTTGCCTTCGGGATAGATCAGGAACAGCCGCGGCGGGCTGCCCGCGATCTGGCCGCCCACGATCATCGTGGCCTGGAAGGTCGTGGCCGCGCCTTCCTGCTGGCCCGACAGGTTGTCGGCGATGACTTCCTTCAGGGTGCGCCCGACCTCGCGCGCGACCTGGAACATCGAGGGCGCGTGCAGGATGGAGGGATTGCGGTCCTCGGGCGCCTTCGAGCGTTCGTCGATCAGCCCCACCACCGCCTGGGTCGTCGCCAGGTTGCCGGCCGTCATCAGGGTGATGATCCGCTGCCCCGGGAGTTCCCAGGTGTGCATCTTCTTGGCGGTGGCGATGTTGTCGAGGCCCGCATTGGTGCGGGTGTCCGACATGAAGACCAGGCCGCGCTCCAGCAGCATTCCGACGCAATATGTCATGGTTTACGTGCCCGTCGCCCCCAACCGCCCCGCCGATCCGCAGCGGACCGCTTCGCTCATTGCTGTTCCACCCGCAGCATGACCCGCATGTTTTCACGGCCCTTGCCATAGCGCATGCCGGATATGGGAGCAGCCCCCAGATAGTCGAGCCCTGTTGCCACCCGGACATAGCGCGTATCGGGCGATATGCCGTTCGAGATGTCGAAGCCGACCCAGCCCAGACCGTCGACATGGGCTTCGGCCCAGGCGTGGCTGGCGGTCTGTTCCACGCGGTCGTCCATCATCAGGTAGCCGCTGACATAGCGGGCGGGATAGCCCAGCGCGCGGGCGGCGGCGATGAAGACATGGGCATGGTCCTGGCAGACGCCGTGACCGGCCTCGAGCACCTGTTCGGCGGTCAGCTCGGCGCTGGTCTGCGCGGTGTCGTAGGCGACCGTGGACAGGACATGCGCCGACAGTCCGTGCAGGCGCGACAGGTCGTCCTGCGCGGGTGGCAGGCTGTCGAGCAGCGCGCGCACCCGCGGGCCCACCTGGGTCAGGGGCGTCATGCGCTGGAACAGCCACAGGGGCACGAAGCCCGTATGTCGCCCGATCACGCCCGCCGTGTCCTTCACCTCGACCACGCCCTCGCATTGCACGACGATGTCGCGCCCGCCCGGATCGAAGCTGATCAGATCGACGTTGTTGGCGTGCTCGTCCTCGAACGAGACCTGCCTGCGGCCGCCGGTGATCGTCACCTTCCAGGACTGCACCGACTGATGCCCGCGCGACTTTGGCCGCAGGCGCAGTTGTTGCAGCGCATAGGGCACGGGCGCGTCATAGTGATAGGACGTCGTGTGGGTGATCTTCAGACGCATTATTCGTAGAACCTGTAGTCGATCTCGATCTGCCGCCCCAGGTCCTGGCTGTCGGCCAGGAACTCGGTCACGAATTCATGCAGGCCATAATCGAAGATCTGGTCGATGCTGCTGGTGGCGAAGCGTTCGTTGATGCGGGCCACCATGTCATGGCAGGGCATCCGCTGGCCATAGTCATCCGCCAGGTATTGCAGGTTGTCGGCGATCTTGCCGTAGCAGAAGGCCAGCGACCGGGGCAGGCGCTTGTCGAGGATCAGGAACCGCGCGATCTTGCGCGGATCGTATTCGCCCTCGTGCAGGGTCTGGTAGGCGCGAACGGCCGAAGTGGCGCGCAGGATCGTCTCCCACTGCACGTTGTCGCTGGCGGTGCCCACATGCATGATCGAGGGCAGGAGGATGTAGTATTTCACGTCCAGCACCCGCGCGGCATTGTCGGCGCGTTCGAAGAAGGTGCCGATGCGGGCGAAGTCGTAGATGTCGTTGCGCACCATCGTGCCGTGGGTCGCGCCCCGCACGAAGGCGCTGCGCTGACGGATGATCTTCAGGATCTCGGGCAGGTCCTGCGGACCGACCGGCCGGTCCAGAACCTGCCTCAGGATCATCCAGCATTCGTTGACCGCTTCCCAGACCTCGCGCGTCAGGGCGGTCCGCACCAGGCGCGCATTGGTGCGCGCGATCTCGACCGAGGCCAAGACGCTGCCCGGGTTGTCGGTATCGCGCAAGAGGAAGTTGATCACCTTCTGGCCATCGACCCTGTCGTGTTTCTCGAGATAGGTCGCCAGCAGCCCAAGCGCCGTCAGGATCGAGGTCCATTCGCTCTCGGCGGCGGAGGAGCGCGTCATCGAGATGCGCAGCCCCGCGTCGATCATGCGCGCGGCGTTTTCGCTGCGCTCCATGTAGCGCATCAGCCAGAAGACACCGTTTGCGGTCTTGCCCAGCATGTCCCTAGTCCTCCAGCACCCAGGTGTCCTTGGTGCCGCCGCCCTGGCTGGAATTCACCACGAGCGAGCCCTTCTTCAGCGCGACCCGCGTCAGCCCGCCGGGAATGATCTCGACCCCCTGCGGCGAGGCCAGCGCGAAGGGCCGCAGATCGACGTGGCGCGGCGCCAGCCCCGACCTGGTCAGCACCGGCACGGTGGACAGCGACAGCGTGGGCTGGGCGATGTAGTTGCCGGGGCGCGCCTTCAGCTTGGCCGCGAAGGCGGACAATTCCTTCTTGCTGGCGGCGGGGCCGACCAGCATCCCGTAGCCGCCCGATCCGTGAACCTCCTTCACGACCAGTTCGTCGAGGTGATCGAGCACATGGGCCAGGGCGTCGGGCTCGGAGCAGCGCCAGGTCGGCACGTTGTTCAGGATCGCCTTCTCGCCGGTGTAGAATTCGACGATCTCGGGCATGTAGGAATAGATCGCCTTGTCGTCGGCGATGCCGGTGCCCGGGGCGTTGGCGATGGTGATGCCGCCCGCGCGGTAGACGTCGAGGATGCCCGGAACCCCCAGCATGCTGTCGGGATTGAAGTTCATCGGATCGAGGAAATCGTCGTCCACCCGGCGATAGAGCACGTCGATCGGCTGGTATCCCTGCGTCGTGCGCATGGCGACGCGGCCGTCGATCACGCGCAGGTCATGCCCTTCGACCAGTTCGACGCCCATCTGGTCGGCCAGGAACGCATGTTCGAAATAGGCCGAGTTGTGGATGCCCGGCGTCAGGACCGCCAGCGTCGGCGGGCCGTCGCAGGCGGGTGGCAGGCTGGCCGAGAGCGACCGGCGCAGGGACCGGGGATAATGGCTGACCCCGCGCACCCGGTTCCGGCTGAAGAGTTCCGGGAACATGTGCAGCATGGTTTCGCGGTTCTCCAGCATGTAGGAGACACCGGACGGCGTGCGCGCATTGTCCTCGAGCACGTAGAATTCGTTCTCGCCGGTGCGCACCAGATCGGTGCCGACGATATGGGTATAGATGTTGCCCGGCGGCGCCACGCCGATCATCTGCGGCAGGAAGGCGGCGTTGGTGGCGATCATCTCGGCGGGAATGCGGCCCGCGCGCAGGATCTCCTGCCGGTGATAGATGTCGTGCAGGAACGAGTTGATCGCCCGGACGCGCTGTTCGATCCCCCGCTCGAGGATCGACCATTCCTTCGCGGTGATGATGCGCGGCACGATGTCGAAGGGGATCAGGCGTTCGGTCTGTTCCTCCATCCCGTAGACGTTGAAGGTGATGCCCGTCAGCCGGAACAGCGCCTCGGCCTGGGCCGACTTGCGCCGCAGGTTGTTCGCATCCTCGGACGAGAACCAGGCGCAATAGTCGCCGTAGGGCTCGCGCGGGGTATCGCCCTGGCCGGTCATCTCGTCGAAAAAGCCTGGCTTGGCGACCATGTGCTTCCTTCTCTCCAGCAGCCCCATCACGCCTGATTTCTGCCCGTCAGCGGCTGCGTTACCAGACGCAGACCTGCCGTTCGCAGCAAGCGGCCCCGAAAAATGATCGCGCATCGGGCAAGGCGATCAAAATTTGTGCAATAC
>SBFT01000223.1 GCA_006227805.1 Paracoccaceae bacterium | reverse complement strand
GGGACACGGTCGCGCACAAGGACTGGGAAGCCGACCGCATGGCCGTCTATGCCGCGATGATCTCGTGCATGGACCGCAACATCGGCCGGGTGCTGGACCACCCCAGCGCCAGGGGCATCCACGACGACACGCTGATCCTGTTCCTGTCGGACAACGGCGGCTGCGCCGAGTTCATGGCCGAGGACGGCTGGGCCAAGTTCATGCCCGACATCACCAATGACGGGCGGCAGATCGCCATGGGCAACCGCCCCGGCCTGCGCCCTGGCGGCGCGCTGACCTATCAGAGCTATGACCTGCCCTGGGCCAACGTGTCGAACGCGCCCTTCCGGCTGTTCAAGCACTGGGTGCACGAAGGCGGCATCTCGACTCCGCTTCTGGTGCAGTGGCCCGCGCGATTTGCCGCCGGAGGGGTGCATCACGACCCCTGGCACGTCGTCGATGTCCTGCCCACGATCCTCGAGGCTTCGGGCGCGGCCTATCCGGCGGAATTCGGCGGCCATGCCGTGCAGGACCTGGATGGCGAAAGCTTCCTCGACGCGCTGGCCGGCAAGGCCGTCACGCGCCAGCAGCCGATCGCCTGGGAACACGAGGGCAACGCGGCGGTGCGCATGGGCAACTTCAAGCTGGTGCGGCAATTCGGCCAGGACTGGGAGCTTTTCGACATGGACGCGGACCGCACCGAATTGCACGATCTGAAGGGAAGGAACGCGCCGGTCGAGGCGATGCTGAAGCAGGAATACGACGGCTGGGCCGAACGGGTGGGCGTCATGGACTGGTCCGTCGCGCTGCCGAGGCTCCTCCGGCTCTGGCAGATGGACGACGCACACGGATGATGTGCCGGAAAGAAGGAAGGACACCATGCGACTGAACGGCAAGACCGCCATCGTCACCGGCGGCGCACAGGGCTTCGGCGCCGGGATCGTGCGCAAGTTCGTGGCGGAAGGGGCGCGCGTCATGGTCGCCGACATCAACGGCGACGGCGCGCGGGCCCTGGCCGAGGACGTGGGCGGCATCGCCTGCGCGGTAGATGTCGGCCGCGCCGCCTCGGTCGATGCGATGGCCGCGGCGGCGCTGGCCGCCTGGGGCCATGTCGACATCCTGGTCAACAACGCGGGCGTCACGCATCTGCCTAAACCGCTGGAGACGGTGACCGAGGACGAATTCGACCGCGTGCTCGACGTCAACGTCAAGTCGGTCTACCTGACCGCCCGGGCGCTGGTGCCCCAGATGAAGGCGCGCGGCGCGGGCGCGATCCTGAACGTCGCCTCGACCGCGGGCCTGTCGCCCCGACCGAACCTGAACTGGTACAATGCCTCCAAGGGCTGGATGATCACGGCGACGAAGACGATGGCGGTCGAGTTGGCGCCCAGGGGCGTGCGCGTGAACGCCATCTGTCCCGTCGCGGGCGAAACCCCGCTGCTGAAATCCTTCATGGGCGAGGACACGCCCGAGATGCGGGCGAAGTTCCTCTCGACGATCCCGCTCGGCCGGTTCTCGACGCCGGAAGACATGGGCAACGCCGCCTGCTTTCTCTGTTCGGACGAGGCCTCGATGATCACCGGCGTCGCGATGGAGGTCGATGGCGGCCGCTGCATCTGACGCGACCCCGCTTCTTTCTGGTCAAAAATACGCAAATTCCGACAGAGCCATGATCCCCGGACCGAAGAACCTGATCACCGACATCGCCTCGCTGCGCGTCGGCAACGCGCGGGACGATGCGCTGAAATCCGGGGTCACGGTGCTGACCGCGGACAAACCCTTCACCGCCTCGGTCAACGTCATGGGTGGCGCGCCCGGCACGCGGGAAACCGATCTTCTGGCCCCGGACAAGAGCGTGGCGCAGGTGGATGCGCTCTGCCTCTCGGGCGGGTCGGCCTTCGGGCTCGACGCCTGTTCGGGGGTGGTGGACGGCCTGCGCGCGCAGGGGCGCGGCTTTGCCGTGGGTCCCGCCCGCATCCCCCTTGTCCCCGGCGCGATCATCTTCGATCTGCTGAATGGCGGGAAGAAGGACTGGGACCGGAATCCCTATCGGAGCCTGGGCCGCGCGGCCTTCGAGGCCGCGGGCAGCGACTTCGCGCTGGGCAGCGAGGGCGCGGGCACCGGCGCGCTGACCGCGATGACGAAGGGCGGGCTCGGCTCGGCCTCGCTGGTCCTGCCCGATGGCACGATTGTGGGCGCGCTGGTGGCGGCGAACCCGATGGGCAGCGCCACGACCCCGGGCGACCGCCATTTCTGGGCCGCGCCGTTCGAGATCGGGGGCGAATTCGGCGGCCTGGGTCCCGATCCGGCCGCGGGGCTGGGCCGACACCTTGACAGTCGCAAGATCGCCGCGATGCGCGGCGCCGACCCATCGCGCGCGAACACGACCATCGCCATCGTCGCCACGGATGCGGCCCTGACGAAGGCGCAGTGCCTGCGGATGGCCACCGCCGCCCATGACGGCATCGCCCGCGCCTGCGTGCCCGCCCACAGCCCCGGCGACGGCGATCTGGTCTTCGCCCTGTCGACCGGGGCCCGCGCGGCAGCGGACGAACGCGCGCTGACCCTGATCGGCCACGCGGCAGCGCTCTGCCTGTCGCGCGCCATCGCCCGCGCGGTCTTTCTGGCGCGTCCCGAACCGGGCGACATCCTGCCCGCCTGGAGCAGCCTCAATGCCTGATCTCGCCCTGCCCGGCCTGTCCTATCACTACGAGGTTTCGGGCGATGGCGCGCCCCTGCTGCTTCTGGCCGGGATGATGTCGGACAGCGCCAGCTGGACCCCGCTTCTGTCCTTGTTGGAGCCGCATTTCACCCTCATCAGACCCGACAACCGCACGACGGGCCGCACCACGCCCTGGGATGCGCCGGTCAGCGTCGGACAGATGGCCGAGGACGCCGTGGCCCTGATGGATCACCTCGGTTATGGCCGGTTCCACGTGGTGGGGCACTCGATGGGCGGCCTGATGGGGATGGAGGTGGCGGGCCTGGCCGGGTCCCGCGTCATCACCCTGTCGATCCTGGCCTCGGGTCCCGTGCGGGTGCCGCGCACCATGGCGGTCTTCGACACGCTGGCGGAGATCAGGGCGCTGGACGGGGGCGAGACGGCGTGGCTCAAGGCGCTTTACCCCTGGATCTTCCGGCCCGCCTTCTTCGGCGATCCCGCGAATACCGAGGCCGCGCTGGCCGGCGCGCTGGCCTATCCCTTCGCCCAGAGCCTGCCCGCGATGCGCCACCAGATCGAGGCGCTGCGCGGCTTCAGGCCCCGCTTTCGCCCCGCCGACATCACCGCGCAGACGCAGGTCCTTTTCGCCGAACATGACCTGCTGATCCCGGAGGCCGCATCGCGCATCGCCTTCGCGCAGATGCCGAATGTCCTGCACGAGGTGATCGCGGATGCCGGCCATTCGATCCACTGGGATCAGCCGCGGACGATCGCGCACAGGATCATCGCCCACGCCCGCGCGGGTTGATCCGCCACCGGCCGCGCGGCGGATCAGGCGCGGAAGCCCACCACCTTGGTGTCCTGTTTCAGGGCACGCCCGATCTCGGCCATGATGTCCAGCGCGGTCAGACCGGCATCGGCATACATCTCGGCCGGGCTTGCCTGGTCGATGAAACGGTCGGGCAGGCACATCGTGCGCACCCGCAACTTGCCGTCCAGCAATCCCTGCGCCGCCATCGCCTGCAGGACGAAGGCGCCGAAGCCCCCCATCGCGCCCTGTTCCAGGGTGAGAAGCACCTTGTGGTTCGCGGCCAGCCGCGCGATCAGGTCCATGTCGAGCGGCTTGGCGAAACGCGCATCGGCCAGGGTGACGGAAATCCCCTCGGCCTCGAGCATCTCGGCCGCGACCAGCGCCTCGTCCAGATGCGTGCCGAAGCTGAGGATCGCGGCGTCGGTGCCTTCGCGGACGATCCGGCCGCGCCCGATGTCCAGCGCGGTGCCGCGTTCGGGCATCTGCACGCCGGTGCCGTTGCCGCGCGGATAGCGGAAGGCGATGGGGCCTTCGTCGTATTCCGCCGCCGTCACGACCATGTGGGCCAGTTCCGCCTCGTCCGAGGCCGCCATCACCACCATGCCCGGAAGCGCACCCATGAAGCCGATGTCGAAGGCGCCCGCATGGGTAGCGCCATCGGCCCCGACGAGGCCCGCGCGGTCCAGCGCGAAACGGACGGGCAGGCCCTGCAGCGCCACGTCATGCACCACCTGGTCATAGCCGCGTTGCAGGAAGGTCGAATAGATCGCGCAGAAAGGCCGCAGGCCCGCGGCCGCCATCCCCGCGGCAAAGGTCACGCCATGCTGTTCGGCGATGCCGACGTCGAAGACACGGCCCGGAAAGCGGCTGGCCATGATGTCGAGACCGGTTCCCGAGGGCATCGCCGCCGTCACCGCAACGATCCTCGGATCGCGCGCGGCTTCCTGCGCCAGCGCCTGGCCGAAAACCCCGGTATAGGAGGGCGCGTTCGCGACGGACTTGGCCTGCACGCCGGTGCCCACGTCGAACTTGGCCACGCCATGATACTTGTCGGCGCTGCCTTCGGCGGGGGCATAGCCCTTGCCCTTGACGGT
>SBFT01000254.1 GCA_006227805.1 Paracoccaceae bacterium | reverse complement strand
ACACCCAACGCTTTGAAGAACGACAGGAAGTAGTCGGCGCTGAAGGGCAGATCGAGAAGCACCATCGGATGGTCCTTCAGTTCCTCCACCGAAACCGACGACTGATCGGCGAGCGGATGGGTGTCCGGAAGCATCGCGTAGGGCGGCAGCTCGACCAGAGGAACGAATTTCAGATCCTGAGGGATTTCGAGATCGTAGGTCAGGGCAACGTCGATCCCGCCGTTTCGCAAACGGTCGAGGATTTCCTGGTGGTGCATCTCGAACTGGCTGACGCGGACATCGGGATAGCGCCGCTCGAACTGTCGGCGCAGCTGCGGCACCATCAGTTGCGCGAAGGTCAGGAGGCAGCCGACAGCGAGAGGCCCCTGCACATTGCCGGATATGTCGTCCGCCAGACGGTTCAGCAATTCGGCCTGGCCGAGGACGTGTTTCGCCTGCGCCATGAACTGGCGACCGGCCTGCGTCAGGGCGAGACCCTGGGCGTGTTTGCGGACGAAAAGCTGAAGACCGAATTCTTCTTCCAGCAGCCCGATCGCGGAAGAGATCGACGGAGAGGATACATTCACCCGTTCCGCCGCGACGGCAATGCTTCCCGCCTCGCCGACCGCGACGAGATATTCCAGCTGGCGAAGGGTGAACCGCAAAGGCATGGCGGATTATTCTTTGCGGATCAGCCGTTAGCAAGGGCAGTTGGGCGGTGGCGGGGCGCGTCCCGCTCACTCGTCGCCCGGAACGCCGTAGGAGGGTGCGGCGCGCGGATCGAGGGCGCGCTGGATGTAGGCGTCAAGCTGCGGCTTGTAGACCTGCCACGCCGTGGCGACCGCCTCGATCGGGCAGTCCTCGGTCCAGTCGCAGCGCAGATCGGCGACGGGCCAGCTGACCCTGTCGACGATCTTCATGCCGGCCGAATGCACCGGCCCCGCCTCGCCGCCCGCGGCCAGCCCGGCCCGCAAGCCGGCGATCAGCCGGTCGCCCAGATGCCCCGTTGCGGCCTCGAAACCGGCGACGATGGCCGCGGGCACCCCGTCATGGGCCAGAAGATTGCCGCCCGAGGCCACGTCCCTGCCCTGCGCCTGCGTCCAGATACCCAGCGATCTCGGTCCGGAATGAATGGCCGTGCGGCCTGCCGCGTCGATGGCCAAGACCTGGCGATACTCGGGGAACCGGGCCTGATCGCGCACCCCGGCGATCGCCTCCGCCGCCGACATGCCCCCCTGCATGAGATCGAGCGCGAGGGGCCCGAGCGACGGATCGGTGACGTTCTGGCTGGCCACGGCGCCCACACCCGCGCGCGCATGGGAACACCGCGCGGCCACCGCCGGGGACGAGGACGAGATGGCCACTCCGAACATGCCCGTCTCGGCGCAACGGGCCACCAGGGAAAAGGTCATCGCGTGTAGCCCTCGGGGATGACGGCGGTGCCGTCGATCTCGACCAGCCATTCCGGACGGGCCAGCGCCTGCACCACCAGCCCGGTCGAGACCGGGTGCACGCCCTTCGTGTATTCGCCCATCGTGCGGTAGACCGCCTCGCGGTGGCGGACATCGGTGATGTAGACGACCACCTTGACCAGGTGCGCCATTTCCCCGCCCGCTTCCTCGATCAGTTGCCGGATGTTCTGCATCACCTTGTGCGTCTGCTCGACCGGATCATGGCTGTCGATGGTCTTCGCATCATCGAGGTTCTGCGGGCATTGCCCCCGCAGCCAGACGATCCTGCCCCCGGTCGTGACCACGGCCTGACACAGATCGTTGTCCAGGTTCTGTTCGGGATAGGTATCGGCGGTGTTGAACTTGCGGATGCGCGTATGAGCCATCGAAATCGTCCTCTTGAGGTCTGCCGAAGATGTATCCCGGCCGCCCGCCGTTTCCGAACGACACATTGCCTCATCCGCGCTTAGCCCGGGCCTAAGGCTGGTTAGCGAAAGCCCAAGCAAGGCTTCCGCAATTCGTTGTGTGCCGGGGCGGCCCGGGCCGCCTAGTCTTGGCCCAGGCGTCATGGAGGCAAGAGATGGAAGAATTCGACACCGTTGTCGTCGGAGCCGGTCAGGCCGGTGTGGCGATGAGCGAGCACCTGACCAATCTCGGGATCGATCATGTCGTTCTGGAACGTGACCGCATCGCCGAGCGCTGGCGCAGCGAGAGGTGGGATTCCCTGGTCGCGAACGGACCCGCCTGGCATGACCGCTTTCCGAACATGGAATTCGACTGCGACGACGATGCCTTCGCCGACAAGGACAGCGTGGCCGCCTATTTCGAAGCCTATGCGAAACGCTTCGGCGCCCCCATCCGCACCGGCGTCGACGTGACCGCGGTCACGCCGCGCGGGGGGCGTTTCCTGGTCGAGACCTCCGATGGCCGGATCGGCGCGCGTCATGTCGTCGCCGCGACCGGACCGTTTCAGAAGCCCGCAATTCCGCCCGTGATCCCCGCCGATGCCGGTCCCCTGCAGATGCATTCGAACGCCTATCGCAACCCGGGCCAGCTGCCCGAAGGCGCCGTCCTGGTGGTCGGCGGCGGCTCCTCCGGGGTTCAGATCGCCGAAGAGCTGATGAAGGCCGGTCGCAAGGTCTATCTGTCCATCGGCCCCCACGACCGACCGCCCCGCCGCTATCGCGGACGCGACAACGTCTGGTGGCTGGGCGTCCTGGGCAAGTGGAACGCCGACAGCCCCGGCCCGGGGACCGAGCATGTGACGATCGCCGTCAGCGGCGCCGAGGGCGGCAAGACGATCGATTTCCGCAATCTCGGACATGCGGGCATCACCTTGCTGGGCATGACCGCGGGCTTTGCCGACGGGATCGTCCGTTTCGCCGACGACCTGCGCGCCAACCTGGCGGCGGGGGACGCGAATTACCTGTCGGTGCTCGACGAGGCGGACGCGTTCATCGCGCGCCATGGGCTCGACCTGCCCGAGGAACCCGAAGCCCGGATCTTTCCCGACGATCCGCCCTGCGTCCGTTCGCCCCTCACCGAACTCGATCTGGCCGAGGCCGGGGTCAACACGATCATCTGGGCCACCGGTTACAAGTTCGATTTCGGCTGGATCAAGTCCGACGCCTTCGACGACCTGGGCCGCCCCCTGCATCAGCGCGGCGTCAGCCGCGAGCCGGGCCTCTATTTCGTCGGCCTGCCCTGGCAGACGCGCCGGGGGTCCTCGTTCATCTGGGGCGTGTGGCACGACGCCAAGTTCATCGCCGATCAGATCGCCATCCAGCGCGGTTACATGGCCTATTCCGGCACCGCCGCGATCCGCTGGCCCGAAGCGGTCTGACACGCGCCCCCGGGATGCTCGGTTTCCGCGTGGCGCATGGTCGGGCAGGCCGATCTCACGCCGACCCGGCGTCGAGCCGGTATCCCACCCCGCGCACGGTGACGAGTTTCGGCGCGTCCCGATGATCGAGTTTCTTGCGCAGGCGCGCCATGTAGACGTCGACCACATTCGTCAGCGGATCGGCGTCGGCGCCCCAGGCATGGGACAGGATCCTCTCGCGGCTGTGGACGCGGCCCGGATTGGCCGCGAAAAGCCACAGCACGTCGAATTCGAGCCGCGTCAGCCCCAGATCGCGCCCGTCGAGAAAGGCCTGCCGCTGGCCGCGGTCGAGGCTCAGCGCGCCGAAGGCCGCGATCTCGGCAGGGCGCGCGGGCGAGGCGCCGTCCCCGCGGCGCAGAAGCGCCGCCAGCCGCGCCAGTAGCACCTCGAAGGCGAAGGGCTTGGCAAGGTAGTCGTCGGCGCCGCGTTCCAGCCCCTCGACCACGTCCTCGACGGCATCGCGCGCCGTCAGCATCAGGATCGGAACCGAAACCCCGCCCGCCCTCAGCCGTTCGCAGACCTCCATCCCGTTCATGTCGGGCACCATGACATCCAGAACGATCAGCGCGTGGCCGCCGGACAGCCCGGCCGCCAGCGCCTCGGCCCCGGTGGCGACGCAGGTCACGGCATAGCCTTCGGCGGCAAGTCCGCGCCGGACGAACGAGGCGATGCGCGCCTCGTCCTCGAGCAGCAGGAGAGGGATCATGGGGCGGTTCCTTCCGGTGTGACGGGCAATGTGAGCGTGACGCAGGTGCCGTGGCCTTCGCGGCTGTCGATATCCAGCCGTCCGCCATGCGCCTCGGCGATGGCCCGCGCCACGGGAAGGCCCAGCCCGGTGCCGCCGGGCAGCGCGTTCGATCCGCGCACGAAGCGGTCGAAGACCTGCGACAGATCCGCCGCGGGGATGCCGATGCCGCGATCCCGGACGGCGATGCTGACCTCGGCGCCCGCACGCCGCGCCGCCACCGTGACGGGGCCACCGGCGGGCGAATAGCGCAGCGCATTGTCGAAAAGCACCATCAGCAACTGGTGCAGTCGTCCGCGATCGACCTCGATCGACGTGGCCATCGCCTCGGGCGTGCCGTCGATCGAGATGCTCCGGTTCGGGCCGAGCTGGCCCGCCACGGCCACGGTCTTCTCGAGGATCTCGCCCAGCGCGACCCGCGACAGGCGCAGCGGCGCTTCGCCCGCGTCGCGCCGCGCCACGAACAGAAGATCGTCCACCAGCCGGCTCATGTGCTCGCT
>SBFT01000140.1 GCA_006227805.1 Paracoccaceae bacterium | reverse complement strand
GGCCCAGCGCATGAAGCGCGCCGTATTTCGTCAGCGACCGCATCGAGGCGGGCTCGCCCACGACCAGGGTGGCGTTGCGCGCCTTCTGGTGGCGCGCGCGCAGCGTGGCCAGGACCTGGTTCAGTTGCAGCTCGTCATCGGGGCCAAGCGCGGTGGCGCGCCGGTGGCTGACCGTCACGAAGGTGCCATGGCCGCGATAGCAAATCATGTTGCCGTTCTTGCGGGTCAGCTTCGACATCGCGCGCGCCACGTCCTCGATCAGCTGGCGGAACTCGCTCGAGGTCATCGCGGAATAGAGATCCTTCGCATCGAGGATCTTGACCGCGGTCGCCACGGCGTTGAACAGCTTTCCCTGGGACAACTGGATGATGTAGTTCTCGAATTCGGCATAGCCCAGGACGTTCTCGACACCGTCGATGGTGATCGGATCGCTCAGCGCGAATTGCAGGTTGGTGTCCAGTTCGTCCTTCAGTTTCTTGGCCACCGCGATGCTTTCGCGCGCGCGACCCTGTTCGCGCACCAGCATCGTGGCCGTGCCGAGGCGGCTGCGCAGTTCCAGAAGGTCGAAGGGCTTGGTGACGTAGTCGGTCGCGCCCGCCGCGAAGGCATCGTCGATATAGCTGCGTTCCGACATCGCCGTCAGCATGATGATCGGGGTGCGCGCGTAATCCTGGGTCTTGCGCAATTCGCGCGTGAAGACGATCCCGTTCACCTGCGGCATCTGGATATCCATCAGCAGGCAATCGAAGGGTTTCTTCGCCCGCTCCATCGCCTGGATCGCATCTTCCGCCGACAGGGCCGTGGTGACCTCGTACGAGCCCAGCGCATTCAGCGCCGTCTTGAGAAGCTCGAGAATGCTGGGCTCGTCATCGACGGCCAGCACACGTGTCTTCACAAGATCCTTGCGTTCCCTGGCGGCCTGGGCGGCCGCACCGAAATCGCGGAGGTCGTTTGCCATTGAAAGTCAGACTCCGAGCGTGATCATCCCGAAGTCAGATTCATTTAAAATTCGGACCAAATTTGGGCCATGTCGGGACAAAGACGTGACCCCGCGCCCCGATCGCCGCCCCGGGGGCCCTGCGCCGCGCCCCTCAGAACGCGTCGTCGCGCACCGCTTCCATCGACACATGGGTCGAGGTGCTGCCCACATGCGGCAGGGCCGAGATCGTCTCGCCCAGCACCTGCCGATAGGCCTTGATGTCGCGGGTGCGCACCTTCAGCAGATAGTCGAAGGCGCCCGCGATCATGTGGCATTGCTCGACCTCGGGGATCTTGCGGACGGCGGCGTTGAAGGCCGCCAGCGCGCGTTCGGTCGTGTCGGTCAGCTTGACCTCGACGAAGGCCACATGGTCATGGCCCAGCTTGCCCGCGTCCAGAACCGCACGAAAGCCGGTGATGTAGCCCTCCTCGATCAGGCGGCGCACCCGGGATTGCGTCGGCGTCTTCGACAGGCCGATCAGGCGGGCAAGATCCGTGACCGCCATGCGCCCATCGCGGGCCAGGGCATTCAGAATCGCGATGTCGTAGCGGTCCAGTTGCCCGTCCTTGTGGTATTTGATGACCATATCGCCTTTTCTGAACCCCTGAATAAGTCCGATCGCCCGCCATCCTATCACTCTTGGGCACATTGCCCAAAGGCTTTGCGATATCCTGCGCCAAACCGCCCCTGCCCGGATGGACCCGACCCAGATGACCGCCCTGACCGCCCTTCGCGACCGCATCCGCAGCCAGACCCTGGCGCCCGATGCAACCATCCTCGACCGGCTGATCGCAGAGGCCGGGCCCGACGACGACCTGCGCGCCCGCGCGGTCGTCCGCGCCACCGATCTGGTCCGCGCGATCCGGGCCGATGACGATCCGGGCCTGATGGAGGTGTTCCTGGCCGAATACGGCCTTTCCACCAAGGAAGGCGTGGCCCTGATGTGCCTGGCCGAGGCGCTGTTGCGGGTGCCCGACGCGGACACCATCGACGCGCTGATCGAGGACAAGATCGCACCCTCGGCCTGGGGATCGCATCTGGGGCGGTCCTCCTCGCCGCTGGTCAATGCCTCGACCTGGGCGCTCATGCTGACCGGCAAGGTGCTCCAGGACGGCGAGGGCATGGCTTCGGTCCTCAAGGGCGCCGTCAAGCGCCTGGGCGAGCCGGTGATCCGCGCCGCCGTGGGCCGCGCGATGAAGGAACTGGGCGCGCAATTCGTCCTGGGCGAAACCATCGACGAGGCGCTGAAACGCGGCCGCCGGAAGGAAACGCAGGGCTATACCTTCTCCTACGACATGCTGGGCGAAGCGGCGATGACCATGCACGACGCAGACGCCTTCTTCGCGGCCTATGCCCGCGCGATCGAGCGGCTGGCCCCCGAATGCCGGTCGGACGACATCCGCGACAATCCCGGCATCTCGATCAAGCTGTCGGCGCTGCATCCGCGCTACGAGGTGGCCCAGCGCGACCGCGTGATGACCGAACTGGTGGGGCGCACGCTGACCCTCGCGCAAGCGGCGAAGAAGGCCCGCATGGGCCTGAACATCGACGCGGAAGAGGCTGACCGGCTGGACCTGTCGCTGGACGTGATCGAGGCGGTTCTGTCCGACCCCTCGCTGGCCGGCTGGGACGGCTTCGGCGTCGTGGTGCAGGCCTATGGCAAGCGCGCCGCGCCGGTTCTGGACTGGCTCCATGCGCTGGCCGAGAGCCTGGACCGCAGGATCATGGTGCGCCTGGTCAAGGGTGCCTATTGGGACACCGAGATCAAGCGCGCCCAGGTCGAGGGGCTGGACGGGTTCCCGGTCTTCGCACGGAAGGCCGCGACGGATGTCTCCTATCTCTGCTGCGCGCGCAAGCTCCTGGGCATGACCGACCGGATCTACCCGCAATTCGCCACCCACAACGCCCATACCGTCGCCGCCGTGATCGAGATGGCCGAGGACCCCCGCGCCTTCGAGTTCCAGCGCCTGCACGGCATGGGCGCGTCGCTGCACGACAAGGTGATCGCCGGCAACGCCACCCGCTGCCGGATCTACGCCCCCGTCGGCGCGCATCGCGATTTGCTGGCCTATCTGGTGCGACGCTTGCTGGAAAACGGGGCGAACTCCTCCTTCGTGAACCAGATCGTCAACGCCGCGATCCCGCCCGAGACCGTGGCCGCCGATCCTTTCGCAGCGCTCGGCGCGACGCACCGCACCGTGCGCGCGCCCGCCGATCTCTATGCGCCCGAACGGCGCAATTCGCGCGGGTTCGACCTGCGCGATCCACGCGATCTGGACCTGATCGAAACCGCGCGCGACCCGTTCCACGCGCACACCTGGACCGCCGCCCCGATCATCGCGGGCAAGGCCACGGGCAAGTCCACGGGCGGCACGGACCACGAGGTGACAAACCCCGCCCTGCCGGGCGACAAGGTGGGCCGGGTGACGCCGGCCGCGCCCCGGGATGTCGAGACCGCCCTGGCCGCCGCCGCCCGCTGGGACGCCCCGCCCGCCGACCGCGCCGCCACCCTGACCCGCGCCAGCGATCTCTACGAGGAAAACTTCGGCGAGATCTTCGCCCTGCTGACGCGCGAGGCCGGAAAGACCCCCCGCGACGCCATCGCCGAATTGCGCGAGGCGGTGGATTTCCTGCGCTACTACGCTGCCCGCGCCGATCAGCCCGCGCCCGCCCGCGGCGTCTTCGCCTGCATCTCGCCCTGGAACTTTCCGCTGGCCATCTTCACCGGCCAGATCGCGGCGGCCCTTGCCGCTGGAAATGGCGTGATCGCGAAACCGGCGGAAGCCACACCGCTGATCGCCACGCTGGCGGTCCGCCTGCTGCACAAGGCGGGCGTGCCCGCGACCGCGCTGCAGCTTCTGCCAGGCGAGGGTCCGGTCGTCGGCGCGGCGATCACCTCCGATCCGCGCATCGCGGGCGTCTGCTTCACCGGATCGACCGCGACGGCACAACGGATCAACCGCGCGATGGCCGAGCATCTGGCGCCCACGGCCCCCCTGATCGCGGAAACCGGCGGGCTGAACGCGATGATCGTCGATTCGACCGCCCTGCCCGAACAGGCCGTCCGCGACATCCTCACCTCCGCCTTCCAGTCGGCGGGGCAGCGCTGTTCGGCGCTGCGGATGCTCTATTTGCAGGACGACGTGGCCGACGGCGTCCTCAGGATGCTCTTCGGTGCGATGGACGAACTGGCGCTGGGCGATCCCTGGGAGATGTCGACCGATATCGGCCCCGTGATCGATGCGCGCGCGCGGGGTGACATCCAGGGCCACATCGAGGCCGCCCGCGCCAGGGGCCGCGTCCTGAAAGAGATGCGCCGCCCGGGCAAGGGCCACTTCATCGCGCCGACCGTGATCGGCGTCGACGGCATCGGGGACCTGACGCGCGAGGTCTTCGGCCCGGTCCTGCATGTGGCGCGGTTCAAGGCGGATCAGCTCGACCGCGTGATCGACGCGATCAACCGCACGGGCTATGGCCTGACCTTCGGAATGCACAGCCGCATCGACGACCGCGTGGACCATGTCACGAGCCGCCTGTCAGTGGGCAACATGTACATCAACCGCAACCAGATCGGCGCCATCGTCGGCAGC
>SBFT01000410.1 GCA_006227805.1 Paracoccaceae bacterium | reverse complement strand
ATCCTCCCCTCAGGGGTTAGCGCATCGCGGCCCGCTTGAAAAGCGCCAAGCGCTCTGGACAGGGGGCGGGCCACGTCATACCTGAAGGCCCGGAAGCAGGAGAGCGATGCCATGGCACGTGCGGCATTCGAGGAGCTGGTCGAGGATTTCGGGTTTCTCGACGACTGGGAGGACCGGTACCGGCTGGTGATCGAGGAGGGGCGTGCGATGGAGCCGCTGCCGGAGGCGCTGAAGGTGCCCGCCACCAAGGTCACGGGCTGCGCGAGCCAGGTCTGGCTGCATCCCAGGATCGAGGGGGGCGTGTTCCATTTCGACGGCGAGAGCGACGCGATGATCGTGAACGGCCTGATCGCGGTCCTGCGCAAGCTCTACAACGGTCTGACCCTGGCCGAGGTCCTGGCGGTGGATGCGCGCTCCGAACTGGGCCGGCTGGGATTGACGGATCATCTGTCGGCACAGCGCTCGAACGGGTTGCGCGCGATGATCGAGCGGATCCGTGAGGTCGCCGCCGCCGCGCGCTGAGGGCGAGGGGGCAGGGGGCTCTGCCCCCGCCGCGCGTCGCGCGGCCCCCCGGAGTTTACGGGCAAAGTGAAGCGATCAGAGCCGCGCGAGTGCGGTGGCGAGATCGCCGTAGCCGGTGAAGCGGCGCTCGAAGGGCAGGCCCAGGCGGTCGGCGCAGGCGCGGGCCTTTTCCGTGAGGTCCGGATCGTCGGTCTGGGCCTGGTAGACCAGTTTCTCGTAATTGCCGAAATAGGTGTCGCGCAGCTGGGGATGGCGGTCGAGGCCCATCGGCTTCCAGACGAAGGCGTCGAACTGGCGGACCAGGAAGTCGGTCAGGTAGAAGGTGGTGAATTCGGTCTCGGCGACCTGCGCGAAACGATCGTTTCCTTCGAAGAAGCTGTAGCAATGGGGCCCTGCGACCATCTCGACGCCCATCGCGTCGCAGGCCGCCTGCAACTGGCCGCCGGTGCCGCAATCGGCATAGACCACGAAGATCCGGTCATAGGTGTCACGATGTTCGGCGACAGCGTCGCGCACGGCTTGCGTGATCTTCTCGGGGTAGAGGTGCAGGTTCGCGGGCAGGCAGGTCAGATCGAGGTGATCCCAGCCATTGGCCGCCCTGAGAGCGAGGATCTCACGCGCGAGCGCCCCGCAGGCGATCAGCAGGATGCGACCCCGGCCCCGGGGGGCAAGGCCCTCTTCGGTCAGCATGTCGTCCGAGGGGATCATGGCCGGGATATGGGGGCGGCGGGGGCCGCGCAAAAGGCCATTCCGCATCCGGAATGGCCCTTGTGCACGGCGGTCGGCGCCATGGTGCGCGTCAGGCGCCGATGCGGTTGTGCTTGCGCGCGACCCAGGTCTTGGCGGTTTCCACCGCGACGGCCGCGTCCCGGCAATAGGCGTCCGCACCGATGGCGCGCCCGAATTCCTCGTTCAGGGGGGCGCCGCCCACCAGGACGATGTAGTCGTCGCGGATGCCCTTCTCGACCAGGGTGTCGATCACGACCTTCATGTAGGGCATGGTCGTGGTCAGCAGCGCCGACATGCCCAGGATGTCGGGTTGCTCGCGCTCGAGCGCGTCGAGATAGTTCTCGACCGGGTTGTTGATCCCCAGGTCGACCACCTCGAAGCCCGCGCCTTCCATCATCATCGACACCAGGTTCTTGCCGATGTCGTGGATGTCGCCCTTGACCGTGCCGATCACCATCTTGCCGACGCGGGGCGCGCCGGTTTCGGCCAGGAGCGGCTTGAGGATGGCCATGCCGCCCTTCATCGCGTTGGCGGCCAGCAGCACTTCGGGCACGAAGAGGATGCCGTCGCGGAAATCGTCACCGACGATCTTCATGCCGCCCACCAGCGCCTCGGTCAGGACCCGGTAGGGGGCCCATCCGCGCTCGAGCAGGATGCCCACGCCTTCCTCGATCTCCTCCTTCATCCCGTCGTAGAGATCGTCGAACATCTGCTGGACCAGTTCCTCGTCGTCCAGTTCGCTGAGGATGATGTCGTCTTCGTCGGACATGTGTGCGCTCCTTGCCGCGCGGATCGCTCCGCGACGTGACCGTTCGGGTCCATGTAATCGCTGGCATGGGCCGCGACAGTGTTAATTGCGACACTGGCCGCGCCGCTTCCGACCTATGCCCCGAAAAGCGCCGGAACGCCCGTGAAAAATCTGCATGAAGATTATCGCCTTATTGCAAATGTTCTCTTAATGTTCCAGACTGACGGGATGCCCGCCCCATCCGGTTCCGCCTGCGATGCCCTGCCGATCGACGCCGCCCGCCGCAAGGGGCGCGGCGCCCGGACGAATGCGGCGGGCCGCTTCGACCTGGCGCGCATCGAGGTGGCGGATGGATGGGACATCGCCGAGGCGCGCGGCGCTTTCGCGACGCAGGTCAGCGTCGAGCGCCCCCGCAGCCTGATCACCTACAACCGCTCGCCCGATCTGCCCTTCGACCGCTCGATCAATCCCTATCGCGGTTGCGAGCATGGCTGCATCTATTGCTTCGCGCGTCCCAGCCATGCCTGGCTGGGCCTGTCGCCGGGGCTGGATTTCGAGACGCGGCTGATCGCGCGGCCGGGCGCGGCCGAGGTCCTGGGACGCGAATTGTCCGTGCGGGGCTACAAGGTGGCACCGATCGCGATCGGAACCAATACGGATCCCTATCAACCTGTTGAAAAGGCAATGGAAATAACCCGGGATTGCCTGCGTGTCCTGGCCGATTTCCAGCATCCGGTGGCGGTGGTGACCAAGGGCGCGCTGGTCGAGCGCGACATCGACATCCTGTCGGAGATGGCGGCGCAGGGCCTGGCGCGTGTGGGGATTTCGCTGACGACGCTGGACCCCGACCTGTCGCGCCGGATGGAGCCGCGCGCGCCGGCCCCGGAGCGCCGCCTGCGGACCATCGAACGCCTGGCGCAGGCGGGGATCCCCGTGCGGGTGATGACCTCGCCCATCGTGCCCGGGCTGACCGATCCCGAGATCGAGGCGATGCTGACGGCGGCCCGGGATGCGGGCGCGACGACGGCCAGCTGGATCATGCTGCGCCTGCCGCGCGAGGTGTCGGGCCTGTGGCAGGACTGGCTGGCCGCGCATTACCCGGACCGCGCCGGGAAGGTGATGGCGCGCCTGCGCGAGATGCATGGCGGGCGCGACTATGATCCGCGCTGGGGCCATCGGATGCGCGGCGAGGGGCGTCACGCCGAACTGATCGCGCAGCGCTTCAGGGTCCATGCGCGCAGGCTGGGACTGGACGGGCAGGCGCCGCCGTTGCGAAGCGATCTCTTCGCGGTGCCGCCGCGGCCCGGCGATCAGCTCAGCCTTTTCGCATGAAGAAAGCCCGGCAAGCTGTAGACGGGAAAGGGTGATCCCTCGCTCAGTCGCGGCGGCGGCGGCCGCGGCGTTCGCGCGTGGGGCCGCCCGCATCCTCGCCCGTGCCGTCCGCGGCGCTCGAGAAGCCGCCGAGCTTTTCGGCGATCAGCTCCAGGCCCGGGGCGGGGGCGCGTTCGCGGCTGTCCAGCGCCTCGCGCATGTGGCGCAGGTGTTCGGGCGTGGTGCCGCAGCAGCCGCCCACGATGCGCGCCCCGCAATCACGCGCCATGGCGGCGTAATCGGCCATCAGTTCCGGCGTGCCGTCGTAGTGGATGTGGCCATGGACATATTTCGGGATGCCGGCATTGCCCTTGGCGACGATCGGGCGGCCGGTGCCCTGGGAGGCGAAGCCCAGGACGGTGCGCAGCAGGTCCGAGGCGCCCACACCGCAATTGGCGCCATAGGCGATGGGGGGATTGGGCAACTCCTCGACCATCTGCGCCAGCGCCGAGGAGGTCACACCCATCATGGTGCGCCCGGCGGTGTCGAAACTCATCGTGCCGACCCAGGGCATGCGGGCCAGCGCGAAGGCCTCGGCGGCGGCGCGGTATTCCTCGGGGGCGCTGATGGTTTCCAGCCACAGCACGTCCACCCCGCCTTCCTTCAGCGCCTCTGCCTGTTCGTGGAACATCTCGACCGCCAGGGCATGGGTCAGGCTGCCCACGGGCTCCATGATCTCGCCGGTCGGGCCGACCGAGCCCGCGACCACCACCTTGCGGCCCGACCGTTCGACCACCTCGCGGCCCAGTTCCGCGCCGATGCGGTTCAACTCGCGCACCCGGCGCTGCGCGTCATGCAGCTTCAGCCGCGAGGCATTTCCGCCGAAGGTGTTGGTCAGGAACAGGTCGCTGCCCGCGTCGACCGCCCCCTTGTAGAGCGCGGTGATCCGGTCGGGATGCTCGACGTTCCACATCTCGGGCGCGTCGCCCGACATCAGGCCCGCGTTGAACAGGTTCGTGCCGGTCGCGCCATCGGCCAGAAGCACGTCATGGGTGGCCAGCATTTCGGACAGGGTGACGGGCATGGATCAGTTCCTCCGGGCTCGGATCATGCGGCCCGGTCTCTCACGCCCGGACCGCGGCGGCAACGCCAATTGCATTCATGAAGATCATGCGCGCGGGTCATGTCCGCGCCTGCGCCCCTGCGCCGGGGTCCCGGAGGCCACCGGGAGCCACCGGGGGCCGGCCCCCAGCGCGCCGCGC
>SBFT01000112.1 GCA_006227805.1 Paracoccaceae bacterium | reverse complement strand
CCGGATCGACCTGATCGGCAAGGACGCGATCAAGCTGCGCGACGGCAAGCAGGTGACCGAGTTCCACGAGGGCATCCTGCCCTGGGCGCTGCGCAACCCCTGCGCCATCGTCTTCGACGAATACGACGCGGGCCGCGCCGACGTGATGTTCGTGATCCAGCGCGTGCTGGAACATGACGGCAAGCTGACGCTTCTGGACCAGAACGAGATCATCACCCCGCATCCCTATTTCCGCCTCTTCGCCACCGCCAATACCGTGGGCCTGGGCGACACGACGGGCCTCTATCACGGGGTGCAGCAGATCAACCAGGCGCAGATGGACCGCTGGTCGCTGGTGGCCACGCTGAACTACCTCTCGCACGACGCCGAGGTGGCGATCGTGCTGGCCAAGGCACCGCATTACAACACCGAGAAGGGCCGCAAGACGGTCAGTCACATGGTGACGCTGGCCGACCTGACGCGGACTGCCTTCATGAACGGCGATCTCTCGACGGTGATGAGCCCGCGCACGGTGATCACCTGGGCGCAGAACGCCGAGATCTTCCGCAACATCGGCTATGCGTTCCGCCTGTCCTTCCTGAACAAGTGCGACGAGCTGGAACGCCAGACGGTGGCCGAGTTCTACCAGCGCTGCTTCGACGAGGAACTGCCCGAAAGCGCGGCTTCCCAAGCGATCCGGTGATGGCCGCCGGGCCGCGCCTGCATGTCGGGCTGATCGGCGGCATCGGCGTCGCGGCGACGCTGGCCTATTACGACAGGCTGATCCGCGCCGCCGGCGACGGGGCGGAGGTGACGATCGTGCACGCGCAGATCGGCGACCTTGTGCGCAACTTCGCGTCCGATGACCGGTCAGCGCAGGCGCGGGTCTATGCCGGGCTGATCGACCGCCTGAAGGCCGCCGGCTGCGACGTGGCGGCGATCACCTCGCTGGGCGGGCATTTCTGCTTTGACGAGACGGCGGCTCTGGCCTCGCTGCCGCTGGTCTCGGGGGTGACGCCGCTCGACGCCTATCTCGAGCGCGCAGGGGTCGCGACCGCGGGCCTTCTGGGCACCGCACGCGTGATGGAGACGGGGCTCTACGGCCAGCTGAGAAAAACCCGGGCGCTGGCGCCCGAGGGCGACCTGGCGGCGGTGGGAGCGGCCTACCAGGCCATGGCGCGGCGGGGCACGGCGACGGCGGAGGAGCGCGCCTTCTTCCTCGGGGAAGGCGCCGGGCTGATCCGGCGCGGCGCGGATGCGGTGGTTCTGGCGGGCACGGACCTGAACCTTGCCTTTGACGGCGAGACGCCGGGATATAAGGTGATCGACGCGCTGGACGCGCATGTGGCGGTGCTGGCCGACCTGGCCACGGGTCGGCGCGCGCTGGCCGATGTGATGTGAGACCGAGATGAGAAAACCCTCCGACAACCCCGCCGATCCCTTCAAGAAGGCGCTGGCCGAGGCCACCAAGGTCATGGCGGACGATCCCGAGCTGACGGTGACCTACACGGTCGACCCCTCGGGCGTGGCGGGCGACACGATGCGCCTGCCGCAGGTCAGCCGGCGGCTGGGCCGGGACGAGGTCCTGCTGGCGCGCGGCACGGCGGATGCGCTGGCCCTGCACCGCAAGTATCACGATGCCGCGGTGCACGCGAAATATGCCCCCCCGGGCGAGATGGCGCGCGATCTCTACGAGGCGATGGAAGTGGCCCGCTGCGAGGCGATGGGCGCGCGCGACATGCCCGGCACCGCCGGGAACATCGACGCCAAGATCGGCCACGAGGCGATGCGGCGCGGCTATGACCAGATCAAGCAGGCCTCGGACGCGCCGCTGGCGGTGGCGGCGGGCTACCTGATCCGCCACCTGGCAACGGGCCGCGACATGCCGGCGGGCGCGCAGAACGTGATGGACCTCTGGCGCGGCTTCATCGAGGACCAGGCCGGCGGCACGCTCGAGGACCTGGGCGAGAGGCTGTCGAACCAGAAGGATTTCGCGCGGCTGGCCCGCCAGGTCATTACCGACCTGGGCTATGGCGACCAGCTGGGCGAGGACCCCGACCAGCTGGACGAGGACCAGGAGGACGAGGCGCAGGACAGCGCCGAGGAGGAACAGGACCCGGACTCGACCGGTCAGGACGACAGCGACGAGGACGCCGAGGCCAATCCCGAGCAGACCCAGGAAGACCAGCAGGATGCCGCCCAGGCCCAGGTCAGCATGGACGAGATGGCCGACCAGGAACTGGGCGACGAGACCGAGATGCCCGAGGGCGAGGCGCCGCTGGAACCCCCCGCCCCGCAGCCGGTGTCCGAGGCCGATCCCGACTACAAGGTCTATCTGGCCGACAACGACGAGGAGATCGCCGCCGAGGACCTGGCCGACCCGGTCGAGCTGGAACGGCTGCGCGCTTACCTCGACCAGCAGCTGGAACCCCTGAAGGGCGCGGTGTCGCGGCTGGCCAACAAGCTGCAGCGCCGTCTCCAGGCGCAGCAGAACCGCAGCTGGGAATTCGACCGCGAGGAAGGGATCCTCGATGCGGGCCGCCTGGCGCGCGTGGTGGCCAACCCCACGACCCCCCTGTCCTTCAAGGTGGAGAAGGACACCCAGTTCCGCGACACGGTGGTGACGCTGCTTCTGGACAATTCGGGATCGATGCGCGGGCGGCCGATCTCGATCGCGGCGATCTGCGCCGATGTCCTGGCGCGCACGCTGGAACGCTGCAACGTCAAGGTCGAGATCCTGGGCTTCACCACCCGCGCCTGGAAGGGCGGACAGGCGCGCGAGGCCTGGTTGAACGATGGCCGCCCCCAGCAGCCCGGCCGCCTGAACGACCTGCGCCACATCATCTACAAGCGCGCCGATGCCCCCTGGCGGCGGACGCGGCCCAACCTGGGCCTGATGATGAAGGAAGGCCTTCTGAAGGAGAACATCGACGGCGAGGCGCTGGAATGGGCGCATCGGCGGATGCTGGCGCGGCGCGAGCAGCGCAAGATCCTGATGGTGATCTCGGACGGGGCGCCGGTCGACGATTCCACCCTGTCCGTCAACCCCGCGAACTACCTGGAAAAACACCTCCGCGACGTGATCGCCATGGTCGAGAAGCGCAAGATGGTGGAACTGCTGGCCATCGGCATCGGGCATGACGTGACGCGCTATTACGACCGGGCCGTGACGATCACCGACGTGGAACAGCTGGCGGGCGCGATGACCGAACAGCTGGCCGCGCTCTTCGACAGCGACCCGCGGGCGCGGGCGCGCTTCCTCGGGATCAGGCGCGCCGGCTGAACCGGCGCAGTTCGCGTATTTGGGACCAGAAAGAGGACGGGGCACCGATGTTCCAGAGCTTCACCGTGACCGCCCGCCCCGAGCAGGGCCCGCCGCGCCTGGCCGCGCTGCGCAGGGTGCTGGCGGATCAGGGGCTCGATGGCTTCGTCGTGCCGCGCGCGGATGTGCACCAGGGCGAATACGTGGCGGCGCATGACGAGAGGCTGGCCTGGCTGACGGGCTTCACCGGGTCCGCCGGGTTCTGCGTCGTGCTGCGCGACATCGCCGGGGTCTTCATCGACGGGCGCTATCGCACGCAGATCAAGGCGCAGGTGGATCTGGCGCATTTCACGCCCGTGCCCTGGCCCGAACAGCGGCTGGCGGGCTGGCTGAAGGACAGGTTGCCGAAGGGCGGGCGCGTGGGCTTCGATCCCTGGCTGATGTCGGTCGCCCAGATCGACGAGGCGCGCGAGGGGCTGAAAGGCTCAGGCGTCGAGCTGGTGGGGGTCACGGAGAACCCGATCGACCGGGTCTGGGCCGATCAGCCCGCCCCCCCGATGGCGCCCGCCAAGGTGCACCCGATGGAATTCGCGGGCGAAGACCACGTCGCGAAATGCGCGCGGCTGGCGGAAGGCTTGCGCGCGGAGGGCCTGGCCGCGGCGGTGATCACGCTGCCGGACAGCCTGTGCTGGCTCTTCAACATCCGCGGCGCGGATGTGCCCCGCAACCCGGTCGTGCATGGATTTGCCGTCCTGATGGCGGATGGCACGGCGGACATCTTCATCGCGCCGGAGAAGCTGAAGGACCTGGGCGATCACCTGGGCCAGGGTGTCCGCCTGCACGATCCCGCCGCCTTCGCCGCGCATCTTGCCACCCTGGCGGGCCCCGTCCTTCTGGACCGCGATACCGCCCCGGACGCCGTGCGCGACATCCTGGGCGCGGCGAACGTGGAACTGGGCCGCGACCCTTGCGCCCTGCCCAAGGCGCGCAAGAACCCGGTCGAGATCGAGGGCACCGCCGCCGCGCATCTGCGCGACGCCGCCGCCATGGTGGAGCACCTCGCCTGGCTCGACGCGCAAGCCCCCGGCAGCCTGACCGAAACCCGGGTCGTCGCCGACCTGGAAGCGCGCAGGCGCGCCGACAATGCGCTCCAGGACATCAGCTTCGAGACGATCGCGGGCACCGGTCCCCATGGCGCGATCATGCATTACCGCGTGACCGAGGAGACCGACCGCGTGCTCGAGGACGGCCAGCTTCTGGTTCTCGACAGCGGCGGGCAATATCTCGACGGCACCACCGACATCACCCGCACCATCCCCATCGGCGCGGTCGGGACCGAGGAGAAGGCCGCCTATACCCGGGTGCTGCAGGGCATGATCGCGATGAGCCGCCTGCGCTGGCCGCGGGGCCTCGCGGGCCGCGACATCGAGATGGCGGGACGGATGCCCCTGTGGCTGGCCCACCAGGATTTCGACCACGGTCTGGGCCATGGCGTGGGCGCCTATCTCAGCGTGCACGAGGGGCCGCAGAGGCTGAGCCGGATCAGCCACGTGCCGCTGGAACCGGGCATGATCCTGTCGAACGAGCCCGGCTATTACCGCGAGGGCGCCTTCGGGATCCGGCTCGAGAACCTGATCGTCGTCGAGGAGGCGGTGCCGCCCGAAGGCGGCGACGCGCATCGCGCGATGCTCTGCTGGCGCACGCTGACCTTCGTGCCGCTGGACCGGCGCCTGATCCTGGCCGACCGCCTGACGCCGGAGGAGCGCGCCTGGCTGAACGCCTATCATGCCGAGGTGCGCGAAAAGGTCGGACCCCGTCTTGGCAACGCCGCGCGCGCGTGGTTGGATGCGGCGACTGCGCCGATCTGACCGGCGCCGCACGCCCGGCAGGCCGGGGGGCCCGCGGGCGGCGCAGCAGCAAGAGAGAGGAGCCACCAGATGGCAGACCACATCCGCATCCGGAAAGCCGAAGGCGTCTGGACCGTGCGTTCGGGCGGGGCCGTTCTGGGCGAGAGCCGCAACGCGCTGGAACTGACCGAGGGCGATTACCCCTTCGTCATCTATTTCCCGCGCGAGGACGTGGCGATGGCTTTCCTCGACCGGACCGAGAAGACCACGCATTGCCCCCACAAGGGCGATGCCAGCTATTTCTCGATCGTGACCAAGTCCGAGACGATCCCGAACGCGGTCTGGAGCTACGAGACCCCCAAGGAGGGCGTCGCCCCGATCAAGGATCACCTGGCCTTCTACGTGGGCGACAAGGTGACGGTCGAACGGGTCTGACCGTTCAGGAATGTTCCTCGGCCGCGGTCGCGGCCAGCGCCCGGTTATAGGCCTTCAGCGCATCGACATGGAACAGCGCGCCGCGCAGTTCGGGCGCATTGTCGGGGCCTGTCAGGCTGACCACGGGAATGAAGGTGACGCCGGTGCGGTCGAAGACGGGCAAGGCCGCCTCCAGCGTGGCCCCCGCATCGATGTAGATCCCCTCGCCGATCATCTCCCAGCATTGGGTGACGGGGGCAGCGCGGTCGTGATCGGGGGCGCGCATCACCGAGGACACCCGGAACGTGGACAGTAGATAGGCCTGCGGTCCCGCGGCCAGGTGGATGCCGCGCCGTTCGAGCTGGGTCAGGAAGAAGGACCGGTCCACGAGGCGCGAGGCGAGCGCGGTGGACAGCGACACCGCCACCATCACCGCCAGCCCCGTCTGCCAGTCGCCCGTCAGTTCGAACACGATCAGCGTGGTCGAGATCGGCGCCCCCAGAACCGCCGCCGCCACCGCCCCCATGCCCGCCAGCGCATAGAGCGTGTAGGACCCCGAGACATCCGGAAAGATCGCCGTGGCGATCAGCCCGAAGGCAAGGCCCGTCAGCGCCCCCAGCATCAGCGCGGGCGAGAACACCCCGCCGCCCATGCGCCCGCCCATGGTGATGGCGACAGCGATGGTCTTGAGGATGGCGAAAACCACGGCCTCGTGCAGGAGAAGCTGGCCCGTCAGCGCGCGCGAGGTCGTCTCGTAGCCCACGCCGACGATGTGGGGAAAGAAGATCGCCAGCCCGCCCAGCATCAGCCCGGCGACAGCCGGGCGCAGCCAGCGGGGCAAGCCGGTGCGCGCCTGAAGATGGTTGCCGACATCCTCGGCGAAGAAGATCGCCTTCATCAGCGCCACCGCGACCAGGCCGCTGGTCAGCCCCAGAAGCAGGAAAGCAGGCAGTTCGACGTAGAATTGCAGCGTGCCGGGGGCGGCCAGCGCGAATTCCGTGACATCGCCGAATTCCAGCCGGTTGATCACCGTTCCGGCGGCGGATGCGATGACGATCGGCGCGAAGGCATGGACGGCGAAATGGCGCAGCACGACTTCCAGCGCGAACAAGGCCCCCGCGATGGGCGCGTTGAAACTGGCCGAGACCGCCGCGGCGACCGCGCAGCCCAGAAGGTCGCGCCCGGTGATCCCGTCCGCCTTGATCCAGCGGCAGACCTTGGTCGAGATCACGGCGGCCAGATGCACCACGGGCCCCTCCCGCCCCGAGGACCCCCCCGATCCCAGCGTGATCAGCGAGGCCGCAGCCGAGGCGAGGCCCGCGCGCGTCTCGACCCGCCCGTCGCGCAGCGCCGCGCCCTCGATCACGTCGGCGACCGATCGCACCCGGCCGTCGGGGGTGAAGCGGTGCAGGATCAGCCCCACGATCAGGCCCCCGGTGGCGGGGATCAGCAGCAGCAGATACCAGGGCATCTGGGCGGCGGCGGAATGGATCGTCTCGGTCCCGTCGGCGCGATAGAGGAACGCCTCGAGCGCCTCGATCCCCTTGCGGAAGAACAGGGCCGCAAAGCCCGCCGCGATCCCGATCAGAAGGGCGATGAACCAGAACTGGATCTGGCTGGGGCCGCGATGGACAAGCACATGCCAGGCGTCCTTCAGGGCGATGACCGCCTGGTCGCGCTGTTCGGAGAGGATGCTGCGTGTGCGGGCCATGTGGCCAGACCTGTCAGGCTTTGTTTTTTCCTTGTCTATGACAGCTTTGACGCGGCGGAAACCCCGAAAGCCCTTGCATGAGGCAAGGGCCCCCCGTGCGGGCAGGGCGCCGTGGCGGTCCTAGCCCGCCAGCAGCGCGCGGGCGGCGGCGCGGGCCTCGTCGGTCACGGTGTCGCCGGCCAGCATCCGCGCGATCTCGTCCACGCGCTGGGGCGCGGCAAGAGGCGTGACGGTCGACAGCGTCGCGCCCGCCTCGACGCGTTTCTCGACCCGCCAGTGATGCGCCCCGCGCGCCGCGACCTGGGGCGAATGGGTCACGACCAGGATCTGGCCGCCCGCCGACAATTGCGCCAGCCGCCGCCCGACCGCATCGGCGGTGGCGCCGCCGACGCCGCGGTCGATCTCGTCGAAGATCAGCGTGCGATGGCTGTCATCGGCGGTCAGGCAGACCTTCAGCGCCAGAAGGAACCGGCTGAGTTCGCCGCCCGAGGCAATGCGGTTCAGGGGACCCGCCGGCGCGCCGGGGTTCGTGGCGACCGTGAAGGTCACGAGGTCGCTGCCCTCGGGGCCGGGATCGCCCGGCTCGAGCCGCGTCTCGAAGACCGCGCGTTCCATCTTCAGCGGCGCCAGTTCCGCCATCACCGCCGCATCGAGGCGGCGCGCCGCGTCCGCGCGCGCGCGGCTCAGCCCGGACGCGGCCCGTTCATACTCGGCCCGCGCCGCCGCGAGGTCCTTCTGGTGCCGGGTCAGGTCGGTCTCGCCGGCATCGAGCGCGGCGAGGCGCGCGCGCAGGTCCTGCGCGAAGTCCCCGAGGTCGTCCGGCGCCTGGCCATGCTTGCGCGCCAGCGCTCGGATCGCGAAGAGACGCTCCTCGGTCGCTTCGAGGTCCGCGGGGTCGAAATCGAGCGAGGAGAGCGCGCGTTCGACCCCGTCGGCCGCCTCGCCCAGTTCGATCAGCGCGCGGCCCAGCGCGGCGAGCGGTTCGTCCAGCAGCCCCCCGGCGCGGTCCCCCACGCCTTCCAGCCAGCGCGTGGCCTCGGCCAGCGCCGCCTCGGCGCCGTCACCGCCCAGAAGCTGATGGGCCCGCGCGATGTCGTCGCGGATGCGGGCCGCGCCCTGCATCCGGCGGCGGGCGGCGTCGAGGTCCGCGTCCTCGCCCGGCAGGGGGTTCAGCCTGTCGAGTTCGGCCACCGCATGGCGCAGGAAGTCTTCCTCGGCGCGGGCGGCGTCGACCCTGGCCTGAAGCTCCTCCAGCGCGCGGGCGGCGCGGGTCTGCGCGCTCCAGGCGGCTCGGGTCGCGGCGCGGGCCGCCTCGAGACCCCCGAAGGCGTCCAGCAGCGCGCGGTGGCCACGGGGGTTCAGAAGGCCGGTGTCGTCGTGCTGTCCATGCAGTTCCACCAGGACATCCGAGAGGGCGCGCAGCGCCTCGCCGCTGGCCCGGCGGTCGTTGATCCAGGCGGTCTTGCGCCCCGAGGCGTCGTTGACGCGGCGCAGGATCAACTCGTCCTCGACCGGCAGGCCCGCCTCGGCCAGCACCGCGCGCGCGGGATGACCCTCGGCCAGGTCGAAGACGGCCGTCACCTCGCCCTGTTCGGCCCCCTGCCGCACCAGATCGGCGCGCCCGCGCCAGCCGAGGACGAAGCCCAGGCTGTCCAGCAGGATCGACTTGCCCGCGCCGGTTTCGCCCGTCAGCACGTTCAGACCCGGCTGCAGCGTCAGATGCAGCCGGTCGATGATCAGCATGTCGTGGATTTCAAGCGCGCGCAGCATCGGTCGGCCATCGGCGGGCGAACCGCCCGCCGCCTGTCAGAGCCATTCGCCCTTGACCATCTGGCGGTAGATGGACGCCAGCCAGCTGTCGCCCCGCACCCGCGGTTCGAGACCCCGACCGGTCAGCAGACGGAAGCTGTCCTCGTACCACTCGGACGACTGGTAGTTGTAGCCCAGGATCGCGCCCGCGGTCTGCGCCTCGTCGGTCAGGCCCAGCGACAGATAGGCCTCGACCAGCCGGTGCAGCGCCTCGGGTGTATGGCTGGTCGTCTGGAAATCCTCGACCACGACCCGGAACCGGTTGATCGCCGAGGTGAAGTGACTGCGCCGGAGGTAATAGCGACCGATCTCCATCTCCTTGCCCGCGAGGTGGTCGAAGGCCAGGTCGAATTTCAGGATCGCGCTGTCGGCATATTCGCTGTCCGGATAGCGTTCGATCACCGCGCGCAGCGCCTGGAGAGCCTGGAAGGTCAGGCCCTGGTCGCGGCCGACCTCGTCGATCTGGTCGTAATAGCTGAGCGCCAGCAGGTACTGCGCATAGGCCGCGTCGTCCGAGGCCGGGTAGAAGTCGATGTAGCGCTGCGCCGTGGCACGCGAATTCGGGTAGTCCCGGCCCTGGTGGTAGGAGAAGGCCTGCATGATCAGCGCCCGCCGCGCCCAGGTGGAATAGGGATAGAGACGCTCGACTTCCGAGAAGTAGTAGGCGGCGTCGTCGGTGCGACCGCGTTCGAGTTCGAATTCGGCGCGCTCGAAGATCTGTTCCGGCGTGAAAGCTTCCAGCGATTCGGTGCGGTCCGCCGCGGGCCCTCCGAACAGGCCGCCCGTGCCGCCGCCGCATCCGGCCAGGGCCAGGCTCAACACCGCAACGCCGGCCAGACGGATCACGCTGTCCAGTCGGAATCTCAGGCCTGCTCGGGTCATCCGTGGTCTTCCTTACCGCCCGTGACGGGGCACTCGCCCCCTGCTTTGCGCTTGGTCTAGCACATTAGAAAGCGGTGCAAAACGCCTTAAGTGATGCGCCTGCCCGGACAATCGCCGTGTCTGCGGCACCGGATCAGGCGACCTGGGGGATTTCCGACCAGTTCAGACCGAAGCCCGGCAGCCGGGCGGCCTGGGCATCGTCGCAGACGATCATGTGCACCGCGCCGGGGGTGGCGAAGAGGCGCCGCAGCAACTCGTTGGTCAGGGCATGGCCCGCGCGGATCCCGGTGTAATGACCGAGGATCGGCGCGCCCGCCAGCGCGAGGTCGCCCAGCGCATCCAGCATCTTGTGGCGCACCGGTTCGTCGGCGTGGCGCAGGCCGCCCGGGCTGGCGATCCGGTCGCCGTCGAAGACGACCGCGTTCTCGCCGGGCGCGCCGCCAAGCGCGAGGCCCGAAGCCTGCATCGCCTCGACGTCCGACTGGCGGCAGAAGGTGCGGCTGTCCGACAATTCCCGCGCGAAGGTGCCGTTGTTCATCACCAGCGACTTCGACTGGCGTCCGATGGCCGCGTCGATGAAGTCGATGTGGAAATCGATGCGCAGCGTGTCGGACGGCGACAGGGTCGCCCTGGCGCCGTCGCGTTCGACGCTGACCGTCTGCAACACCCGGAGCGCGCGGACCGGAGCCGACAGCCGCCGCAGGCCGCGCCCGAAGATGCCGCGCACGAAGGGCACCGAGGACCCGTCGAGGATCGGGACCTCGGGGCCGTCGATCTCGATCAGGGCGTTGTGCACGCCGCATCCCGCAAGGGCCGCCATCACGTGCTCGACCGTCGAGACCGAGACGCCCGCGGCATTCACGAGACGGGTGCAGAGCTGGGTCTGTTCCACGACATCCCAGAGGGCGGGCACCATCGGATCGACGCCGACCACATCGGTCCGGCGGAACCAGATCCCGTGTTCGGCCGATGCGGGACGGATCGTCATGCGGGCGCGCTCGCCCGAATGCAGGCCGACGCCCTCGAAGGTTACCGATGATTTGATGGTGTTCTGCACGCGCCACCCGAGACTGTTTCGACCGCATCCCCAAGATGGGATCGATAAAAAACTCGGTAAAGGTGCCGGGTCGGAAGCTCAACTCACTCTTTGCAACCGACTGAAACAGAAACGTAACAATTCGGCAAAACGCTGCTTATCACGTCACAAGTCACTGTTCCTGAAAGAAAAAGGCCGCCGATCGGCGGCCTTTTCCGACAGAATTGTGACCGGTATCAGTTCGCCTGGCGGCGCAGGAAGGCCGGAATTTCGATGCGCTCCTGATCGGGTTCGGCGGCGTCGCGCGGCTTCGGCGCGGCGCTGGCGGCCGGGGACGGAGCCGGACGCTGGGCGACCGGGGGCTGTTGACGCGGGGCCTGAGCGGGCGTGTCCGAGGCATGGCCCGTCATCCGGTTGATCAGCGAGTTGATGCCGAAACGCGGCTTCTCTGCCGCCACGCCGGAGGCCTGGGGACGCGGCGGGGCGCCTGCCGCGGTCGGAACCCGCTGGGCCGCGGCCCGCAGCCGCTCGAGCGCCTCGGGCGACGGGGTGCCGGCCGCGCGCGGCTTGGGCGCGACGAAGGTCTCGGCCACGTCCTCGGGCTCGAAATCCGCCGTGCGCGGCTGGAACTCGGCCACTTGCGGACGATAGGCCGGGGGCGGCAGGTCGTCATCGCTGACCTGTTGCAGGTCGTCATCCCCGAAATCGCCGTCCTCCATCGCGGACGCGGCGGTCTGCTCGTCCTCGAGGTCTTCGAAGAGCGACGGCTCGTCCGCGGCCATCGCGGGGCGCGTCTGGGCGGGCTCGGCCATCGGCGCTTCCTCGCGGCGCGGCGCGGGTGCGGACATGACCGGCGGCGTCAGCGGCTGCTTCATCGAGCGGCGCGGGACCGGCATGTCATGGGCGCTTTCGCTGGCGTCGATGCCGGTGGCGACGACGCTGACGCGCATCAGGCCTTCCATCGAGGTGTCGAGCGTCGAGCCAACGATGATGTTGGCCTCGGGGTCGACTTCCTCGCGGATGCGGTTCGCGGCCTCGTCCAGTTCGAACAGCGTCAGGTCGTGGCTGCCGGTGATGTTGATCAGCACGCCCTTGGCGCCGCGCAGGCTGAT
>SBFT01000226.1 GCA_006227805.1 Paracoccaceae bacterium | reverse complement strand
CATCGGCGACCTCATTTCGGGCATGCCCCCTTTTGTAATGCCGCGCGCTTCCGTATTTCAATGACATGAACCGCTGCCTTGTCCCTTGCCTGGCCGTGCTGCTGGCGCTGCTGCCCGCCGTCGCGCGGGCGCAATGCGTGATCCTTTTGCACGGGCTCGCGCGGACCGAGGCCTCGTTCACCATCATGGAGGAAGTCCTCGAACAGCGCGGCTTCCGGGTCGAGACGCCGGGCTATCCCTCGACGCAGGCGCCGATCCAGTCGCTGGTGGATGTGGCGCTGCCCGAAGCGGTGACGCAGTGCGGCGATCGGCAGGTGCATTTCGTGACCCATTCCATGGGCGGCATCCTTCTGCGCTACTGGTTGCAGAGAAACCGCCCTCCGAACCTGGGCCGCGTGGTCATGCTGGCCCCGCCCAACCAGGGCAGCCAGCTGGTGGACGAGCTGGGTGACCTGGAAGCCTTCGGCTGGTTGCACGGACCTGCCGGGTTCCAGCTGGGCACAGGACCCGAGGGCCTGCCGCGCCGCCTGCCGCCGGTGGATTACCCGGTCGGCGTGATCGCGGGCGACGTGTCGCTGAACCCGGTCTTCTCGGCCCTGATCGACGGCCCCGACGACGGCAAGGTCGCGGTCGAGGAGACGCGCGTGCAGGGCATGAGCGATCACATCGTGCTGGAGGTGACGCATACCTTCATGATGAACAATCCGCGCGTCATCGCCGAGACCCTCTATTTCCTGGAAACGGGGCGGTTCGATCCGGACATCACCTGGTTGCAGGCCGTCTTCGGCAAGGCGTTTCCCGAATGCCGGACCGGGCCCTGCCCGCCCGCACAGGACCAGGGGCAGGGCCAATGACCCCCCTGCGCCTGACCGGCGCGCAGGTGCTGACGCCCGAGGGGCTGGCCCGGACGGATCTGTCGGTGGCCGATGGGGTGATCGCCGAGGCGCCCGCCGGCCGCGCGGTCGACCTGCGGGGCTACCTGGTCCTGCCGGGGATCGTCGATCTCCACGGCGACGGGTTCGAACGCCACCTGGCGCCGCGCCGGGGCGCGATGAAGGAGCGTCACGAAGGCATCATCGCGACCGAGGCCGAACTGGCGGCGAACGGCATCACGACCGGGGTTCTGGCGCAGTTCTGGAGCTGGGAAGGCGGCCTGCGCGGCCCGGACTTCGCCGACAGCGTCTTCACCGCGCTGGCCAAGGTCCGCGAGAGCCTTGTCACCGATCTGCGCGGCCAGGTCCGGTTCGAGACGCACATGATCGACGATCACGCCAACTTGCCCGGCAAGCTGGCGCAATGGGGCGTCGAATATGTCGCCTTCAACGATCATCTGCCCCATGATCGGCTGGGCCGGGGCGAACAGCCCCCGCGCCTTGTCGCCCAGGCGCTGAAGGCCGCGCGCAGTCCCGAGGCGCATCTTGGGCTGATGCGGCGGCTCCACGAGAGGCGGGCCGAAGTGCCGGGGGCGCTCGATGCGCTCTGTGCCCGGCTGGCGGGAATGGGCGTGCGCATCGCCAGCCATGACGACGCGGATGCGGCGGCGCGCGCGGCCTGGCGCGCGAGGGGCGCGCGCATCAGCGAGTTTCCCGAGACGGCCGAGGCCGCGCAGGCCGCGCGCGATGCGGGCGACGGGATCATCCTGGGTGCCCCCAATGCCGTGCGGGGCGGGTCGCACAAGGGCAATGCCAGCGCGCTCGACCTGATCGCCATGGGGCTCTGCGATGCGCTGGCCTCGGATTATCACTATCCCAGCCCGCGCCGCGCGGCCTTCCTGGTGGCCGATAGCGGGCTTCTGCCGCTGGCGCAGGCCTGGGCGCTGGTCTCGGAGGGTCCGGCGCGGATGCTGGGCCTGAGCGATCGCGGCCGGATCGAGCCGGGCCTGCGCGCCGATCTGGTGATCCTCGATGCAGGCACGCGCCGCGTGGCGGGCACGATGGCGGCCGGGCGCTTCAGCTACTTGGCCGGGGACCTGGCCGCGCGCTTTCTGGGCTGAGGCGTCAGGCGCGCAGGATCCGGTTCACATGGCCCATCTTGCGGCCCGCCTTGACTTCGGCCTTGCCGTAGAGATGCAGCGCGGTATCGGGCTGGCGCGCCAGGTCGGGGACGCGGGTAACATCGTCGCCGATCAGGTTCTCCATCACCACGTCCGAATGGCGGCCGCCATCGCCCAGGGGCCAGCCCGCCACGGCGCGGACATGCTGCTCGAACTGGTCGACCGCACAGCCGTTCTGCGTCCAGTGGCCCGAATTGTGCACGCGGGGCGCGATCTCGTTCAGGATCAGGCCGCCGGGGGTGACGAACAACTCCACCCCCATCACGCCCACGTAATCGAGCGCATTGAGCAGGCACCCCGCCAGCAGGACCGCGTCGGTGCGCTGGGCATTGGTCAGCCGCGCCGGGATCGTCGTGGTGCGCAGGATGCCGCCCTTGTGGACGTTCTCGCCCGGATCATAGGCCGCGACCTGGCCGTCCTGGCCGCGTGCCGCGATGACGGACACCTCGCGCTGGAAGGGCACGAAGCCTTCGAGGATCGCCGGGGCGCCCGCCAGTTCGGCAAGTGCCGCCCGGGCCTGGGCCGGGTCGTCGATCCGGACCTGGCCCTTGCCGTCATAGCCGAAGCGGCGCGTCTTCAGGATCGCGGGCGTGCCGATCCGGGCCAGGGCCTGTTCCAGGCTGGCGAGGTCGGTGATGTCGGCAAAGGGCGCTGTCGCCACGCCCAGCCCGTTCGCCCAGGCCTTCTCGGTCAGGCGGTCCTGGCTGATGCGCAGGGCCTCGCGGCCGGGGCGGATCGGGCGATGGGCTTCCAGCACGTCCAGCGCCTCGGTCGGGATGTTCTCGAATTCATAGGTGATGACGTCGACCGAGGCGGCGAAGCGCGCCAGCGCGGCGTGATCCTCATAGGCCGCGGTGGTGACGGCATGGGCGACGTCGCCCGCGGGCGGATGGGCGCCCGGCTCGTAGATATGGGTCTTGAGGCCCAGCCTCGCGGCGGCGACCGACAACATGCGGCCCAGCTGGCCGCCGCCCAGGATGCCGATCACGGCGCCGGGCGCCAGGGTCTCAGTCATCCTGCGGGTCCTCGGGGATCGAGGCCGACAGCGCTGCGCGCCACGCGTCCAGCCGCCGTGCCAGCGCCTCGTCGGACGTGGCGAGGATCGCCGCCGCCATCAGCCCGGCATTGGCGGCACCCGCCGCGCCGATCGCCATGGTGGCCACCGGATAACCCTTGGGCATCTGCACGATGGAGTAGAGCGAATCGACCCCGGACAAGGCCCGCGTCTGCACCGGCACGCCGATCACCGGCACCCGCGTCTTCGAGGCCATCATGCCCGGCAGGTGGGCCGCACCCCCCGCACCCGCGATGATCACCTTCAGCCCGCGCCCCGCCGCCGCGCGGCCATAGTCCCACAGCCGGTCCGGCGTGCGATGGGCCGAGACGATCTTCGTCTCGTAGGCCACGCCCAGTTCGTCGAGGATCAATGCGGCTTCCTTCATCGTGGGCCAGTCCGACTGGCTGCCCATGATGATGCCGACGTGTATCGAGGCCATGCCGCCTTGCCCTTCCGCCTGAAAGAGCGCGCACTATAGCCAAATCAGGGGGTCAGGCAATGATGTCCGGGGTCAGAAGATCCTCGATGATCGCGATCTTGTCCTTCAGTTTCAGCTTCTGCTTCTTCAGCCGCTGAATGGTCAGCTGATCGGACGTGCCGCGATCGACCAGGGCCTGGATCGCCTCGTCCAGGTCGCGGTGCTGGCGGCGGAAGACCTCGAGTTCGACGCGCAGGACATCGTCCGACTTCATCGAGAAATCCGAAGACATGTTCATGGCCCGTGACGCGCCCTTCCGCCGTTTCAGACGCCCAGAATACAGCCAAGCGGCGATTCATCCTAGCCCTTGTTCCCGCGCGAAAATCCCCCATATTCAGTCACAGCGGCCGCCGCACCGGGGTCGCGCCGATCGTCGCTTTATCTGAAAAGGACGTGGGATGACGAAACTGACACTGGGCTCATATCCCCATCTCCTGGGGTTCGAGCAACTGGAACGCCTTCTGGAACGCACCGCGAAGTCGGGCAACGAAGGCTATCCCCCCTTCAACATCGAACAGACCTCGGAGCATTCCTACCGCATCACGCTGGCGGTGGCGGGCTTTGCCGAGAGCGACCTGTCGATCACGGTCGAGGATCGCCAGCTGGTGATCCGCGGACGCCAGAGCGACGACAGCGACGGCCGCGTCTTCCTGCATCGCGGGATCGCGGCCAGGCAGTTCCAGCGCAGCTTCGTTCTGGCCGACGGCGTCGAGGTCGGCGAGGCGGTGATGGAGAACGGTCTGCTGCACGTCGATCTGACCCGGGCCGTGCCCGAGGCGATCGTGCGCAAGATCAGCATCAGGAAGGGGTAAGCGATGAACACGCCATTCGATTTCAAGGACAACGGCAAGCCCATCGTCTATGTCAAGGCGGTGGCGGTGCGCGACCTGCCGGACGAATTGCGCGCCTCGGCGCGCGGTCTGGACCAGCTCTATGCCGTGCACACCGCCGATGGCGAGCAACTGGCCCTGGTGGCCGACCGCCGCCTGGCCTTCGTTCTGGCGCGCCAGAACGACATGACGCCGGTGACGGT
>SBFT01000146.1 GCA_006227805.1 Paracoccaceae bacterium | reverse complement strand
TGGTCGATCTCGTGCTGCACGCAGGTGGCCCAGAGACCGTCGAAGGCCTCGCGGTGCGCGCGCCCGTCCCGGTCGATCCAGGCGACCTCGACCACCTTGGGCCGGGTCACGTCGGCGAACTGCTCGGGGATGGACAGGCAGCCTTCCTCGTAGGTGTTCTTCTCGTCCGAGACCGCCACGACCTCGGGGTTGAACATGATCAGGGGGCGGGGCTCGGCCTCGTCCGGCTTTTTGCAGTCCAGCACGATCAGCCGCGAGGTCACACCCACCTGGGGTGCGGCCAGCCCGATGCCGGGGGCGGCATACATCGTCTCCAGCATGTCGTCGGCCAGGCGGCGCAGATCGTCCGACAGGTCGGCGACAGGGTCGCAGACCTTCTTCAGGCGGGGGTCGGGATGGATCAGGATCGGCCGTTTCATGTCCCGGATTTAGGCGATCATTTGGCCCGCCGCAACGCCCCTTGCGCCTGACGCCTCAGGCTTTAGCGTGTGCCGCGACCCAGCAACCGGAGAGCCCCCATGAGTTTCGACGAAATCATCGACCGCCGCGGCAGCCACTGCGTCAAGTGGGACATGATGGAACAGCTCTACGGCGTGCCCCGGGAGGACGGGATCGCGATGTGGGTCGCGGACATGGACTTTCGCCCGCCCCAGGTGATCCAGGATGCGTTGCGCGGCCTGATCGATCACGGCATCTACGGCTATTTCGGGGATGACCGCGACTACCTGGCCGCGATCGGCTGGTGGATGAAGACGCGCCACGGCTGGGAAGTCGACCCGTCCTGGATCTTCACCACGCATGGCCTCGTCAACGGCACGGCGATGTGCGTCGAGACCTTCAGCCGGCCGGGCGACGGCGTCGTGCTGATGACGCCGGTCTATCACGCCTTCGCCAAGGTGATCCGCGCCAACGGGCGCGAGGTGGTGGAATGCCCGCTGGTCAACACTGCGGGGCGCTACGAACTGGATATCGCGGCGTGGGACGCCCGGATGAAGGGGCATGAGAGCATGTTCATCCTCTGCTCGCCCCACAATCCGGGCGGCCGCGTCTGGACGCGGGACGAATTGCAGGCCATCGCCGACTTCTGCAAGCGGCATGACCTGATCCTGGTCTCGGACGAGATCCACCACGACCTGGTGATGCCGGGCCACCGGCATATCCCGATGGCGCTGGTCGATCCCTCGATCGCCGACCGGCTGATCATGATGACCGCGACCACCAAGACCTTCAACATCGCGGGCAGCCATTCGGGCAATGTCATCATCCCCGATCCGGACCTGCGCGCGAAATTCCAGAGCCGGATGATGGCCCTGGGCCTGTCGCCCAATTCCTTCGGCCTCTTCATGGCCACCGCCGCCTACAGCCCGGAAGGCGCCGCCTGGGTCGACGACCTGGTGTCCTATCTGGATGGCAACCGGCGCCTGTTCGATGCCGGAGTGAACGCCATTCCCGGGCTGAAGTCGATGAACCTGGAAGCCACCTATCTCGCCTGGGTCGATTTCGCGGGCACGGGGATGGAGATGGACGAATTCACCCGCCGGGTCGAGAAGGAGGCGCGGATCGCGGTCAACCACGGGCCCACTTTCGGTGCGGGCGGCGAAAGCTTCCTGCGCTTCAACATCGCGACGCCGCGCGCCCGCGTGCAGGAAGCGGTCGAGCGGCTGGCGCGCGCCTTCGGCGATCTGCAATGATCAGGGGCGCGGGCGGCTGAACAGCCGACAGAGCGTCACCAGGATGGCCAGGTTCACCCCGGGCGCCAGCGCCGCCGCCCAGGGCCAGAGCATCTCGGGCAGGTGGTCGATCAGGTAGATCCAGGGCAGGCCAAGCGGGATCAGAAACACCGCCGAAAGCGGGTCGCGTTCGGCGCCGAACAACCCGAATGCGCCCACCAGGAACAGGCCCAGCGCCAGCAGCCACAACAGCCCGAAGACGACGAGGATCGAACGGCAGGCTCCAGACATGCGCGACACCTCCACCCGGACCAGGTGACATCCTGCGCGCCTCGAGGCCGAGGATCAATCGGTCGGATCGTCAGCCCTTACCCAGCAGCGCGATCGGCGCATCCGGCGCGCGGTAGAAGTCCAGCGGCGCCCTGTCATGTGCCTCGGTCGCGCGCTTGAACTCGTAGCGGATCTCGCCCGCGTCCTCTTCCGAGGCGACGATCAGGCACTGATAGAGATGCCGCCCGCCATCATAGAGATCGACCAGCCCGCGCAGATGCGGCGCCACGGCGGCCTCGACGGTGAAGCCGCCCTGCCACATCCGCAGGACGCGATACATCTCGTCCCCCGCCTCGACGCGCAGGCGCGAGGACTTGCGCAAGGCCGCGATCCGCGCGGCATCGAGGCCCGCCTGGACCTCTTTCGGCAGGAAGGTGGACATGGCAGCACCCCTAAAGAAAACCAGAGACTTATGCACAGCCTGCAACGTTATGTGCAAAAATCAAGTGATTCCATGCGCTGCGGTTGCAGCCTGTGTCCGGGATGTGCGTCAGCGCAGAGGGCTTGCGCGGTGACGGCATGGTCATGGGGGGAGAGCCCGGTAAGATCGGACCCCAAACGACGGGAGCGACTGCGATGGGCCTTCTTGTGGACGGCGTCTGGCAAGACCAATGGTATGACACCGCGAAGACGGGCGGGAAATTCGTGCGCTCGGCCGCGCAGTTCCGCAACTGGATCACGGCCGACGGCAGCGCCGGGCCGTCGGGGCGCGCGGGGTTCAAGGCCGAAAGCGGGCGCTATCATCTCTATGTCTCGCTGGCCTGTCCCTGGGCGCACCGGACGCTGATCTTCCGGCACCTGTTGGGGCTGACCGATCACATCGGCGTCTCGGTGGTGCATCCCGACATGCTGGAGCAGGGCTGGACCTTCCGGACCGATGACCACGGCGCCACGGGCGACACCCTGTTCGGCTCCGAATTCGCGCACCAGATCTACACCCGCGCCGATCCCGTCTATTCAGGCCGCGTCACGGTGCCGATCCTGTGGGACCGCGCGCAGGACACGATCGTGTCGAACGAAAGCTCGGAGATCATCCGCATGTTCAACGGGGCCTTCGACCGGATCACCGGCAACACCGACGATTACTGGCCCGAGGACCTGCGCGCCGCGATCGAACCCGTCAACGACCGCATCTACGACACGCTGAACAACGGCGTCTACAAGGCAGGCTTCGCCACCACGCAAGCCGCCTATGACGCCGCCGTGGTGCCCTTGTTCGAGACGCTGGACTGGCTCGAGGCGCGTCTCGCGGCCAACCGCTACCTGATGGGCGACCGCCTGACCGAGGCCGACTGGCGGCTGTTCACGACGCTGATCCGCTTCGACCCGGTCTATCACCTGCACTTCAAGTGCAACCGGAAACGGATCGTCGATTATCCCAATCTATGGGCCTACACGCGCGACTTGTTCCAGATGCCGGGCGTGGCCGGAACCGTGGGCTTCGACCATATCGTGCGCCATTATCACTTCAGCCACGCCAGCATCAATCCGCACCGGATCATCCCGATCAACCCGGTGCTGGACTACTACGTGCCCCATGACCGCGCCGCTCTCGGCGCCGCGTGATAGTCGATCATCGCCGCCAGGTCCTCGGGAGGCGTGGTCGACGGCACGAAGGCGCAGGCATTCGGGCTGTGCGCGAAGATCGACCCGTCCGAGAAGAAGGTGGTGTTGGTCACGAAGATGACCTGCGCCTCGGGACGGCGATAACTGGCGAAATCCGAGACGGCCAGGGCGCTGCCCTGGTCCAGGACCAGGTCCAGGACGATGATGTCGAAGTCCCAGCGGCACAGCGCGTCTATGGCCGTGTCCTGGTCGGCGGACAGCGTCACTATGTTACCCTGCCGCTCGAGATGCCTCTGCCAGAGCTGGCCGAGTTCCGCGCGGCTTTCAACGATCAAGATGTTCATACGTCTGTTCCAGGGTTCCTTAAGGTGCCCCTCGCGCCCGCATTTACCCTTCGATAAGATTTCCGGCGAAAGAGTTAACAAATCCTTAACGCCGCCCGGGAACGTCTTAACAGCGTCCCCGCTTCCGGCGTAAGGCGGCGCATGTCCGCCGAAACCGAACCCGAGGCCGAGTGCATGCAGACCCGACCCGACCTGCGCCCCCGCGACCATGGCGGCGACCTCGATGCCGCCATCGCGCGGTTCGGTGGCGCGCGCCCCGACTGGATCGACCTGTCCACCGGCATCAACCCGGTGCCCTATCCGCTGCCCGATCTGCCCCCGGATCTGTGGCGCGCCCTGCCCGATACGGGCGCCTCGCAGGCCTTGCGCGACGCCGCGCGCCTCTTCTGGTCCGTGCCCGACGGCGCCGGGATCCTGCCTGCGCCCGGCGCGTCCGCGCTGATCGCGGCCATGCCCCGGCTGGCGGACCCGGGTGCGGTGCGCATCGACCCGCCCACCTACAACGAACATGCCGCCGCCTTCCGCGCCGAAGGCTGGACCGTGACCGGCGCGGGCCCGGCGCAGGCGCGGGTGCTGGTGCATCCCAACAATCCCGACGGGCGCGTCTGGCGCGACCTCGATGCCGACGCCCCGCTCAGCGTCATCGACGAAAGCTTCTGCGACGTCCTGCCCGAGGCCAGCCTGGTCGCTCTGGCCGAAAGGCCCGGCGTCGTGGTCCTGAAGAGCTTCGGCAAGTTCTGGGG
>SBFT01000081.1 GCA_006227805.1 Paracoccaceae bacterium | reverse complement strand
CCTGCACGACGTGATACTGCGCCGAGGCGAGGCGCGCCTTCAACAGAATGCGATTCGTCGCCTGTCCGTCCGCGATCAGAACCGTTCCCTGCACCATCGACCCTTTCGACACTTGCATTCGCATCACGGGTGCAGTCTCTGGTAATCTGGTTAAGAAAATCTTTCACACTTTACGAGAAAGCGATCCTTCATGACCAAGGCGCAGGACGCCGCGGAAACGCTGGCCTTGCAGGCGCTGGCCTGGCTGGTCGGCAACGACGATCTTCTTCCCGCCTTCCTGAACGCGACCGGCGCGTCCGAAGCCGACCTGCGCGCCCGTGCGGGCGAGGCCGAATTCCTCGGCTCGGTCCTCGATTTCCTGATGATGGACGATGCCTGGGTGATCGCCTTCTGCGATGCGGCCGGGCTGGCCTATGACCAACCCATGCGCGCGCGGGCGGCCCTGCCCGGTGGCGCACAGATGCATTGGACCTGAAAGATGATCGACGCGATCCTGTTCGACAAGGACGGCACCCTCTTCGACTTCGCCGCGACCTGGGAAGCCTGGGCCGAGGCGTTCCTGCTGCGCGCCATGCAGGGCGACCGGGCGCGGGCCGAGGCCCTGGGCCGGGTGATCGGCTTCGACCTCGGCGCGCGGCGCTTCGCGCGCGACAGCGTCGTGATCGCGGGCACTCCCGGCCAGATCGTCGAGGCGCTGTCGCCGCACATGCCCGGCATGGGTGCGACCGAACTTCTGCGCATGTTGAACGAGGAGGCCGAGGCCGCGCCCCAGGCGCAGGCCGTGCCGCTTGCGCCGCTTCTCGACGGTCTGCGCGCCCGGGGTCTTTCGCTGGGCGTGATGACCAACGACACCGAGGCGGTGGCGCGCGCCCATCTGGGCGAGGCGGGCGTCACCGACCGTTTCGCCTTCATCGCGGGCTTCGACAGCGGGCACGGGGCCAAGCCTTCGCCCGCGCCGCTTCTGGCCTTCTGCGCGGCGGTGGGGGTCGCGCCGTCCCGCGCGCTGATGGTGGGCGACAGCACCCATGACCTGCTGGCGGGCCGCGCGGCGGGGATGCGCACCGTCGGCGTGCTGACCGGCCTTGCGGGGCCGGATGTGCTGGCCCCCCATGCCGATGCCATCCTGCCCGATATCGGGCATATTCCCGATTGGCTGACCCGAAACCAGGAGAACGCGCATGTCTGAGATCGCCGCCAGGATCGCCCGGTTGGGGCTGGTCCTCCCCGAGCCCTTGAAGGTGCCGCCGGGCATGGTCCTGCCCTTCCCCGAGGTGAACATCCGGGGCAACCGGGCCATCATCTCGGGGCAGGGGCCGCTGAACCCGGATGGCACGCTGGCCACGCCGCTGGGCCGCGTGGGCGAGGACGTGACGGTCGAGGACGGCTATCACCTGGCGCGGCTGACGGGCCTCGCCATGCTGGGCGGGTTGCAGCGCAGCCTGGGCGATCTCGACCGCATCACCGGTTGGGTGCGCATCTTCGGCATGGTGAACTCGGCCCCCGACTTCCAGCGCCAGCCCATGGTCATCAACGGCTTTTCCGAGCTGATCCTCGAGATCTTCGGCCCCGAAGTCGGCCGCCATGCCCGCTCGGCCGTCGGCATGGCCGCCCTGCCCATGCGGATCGCCGTGGAAATCGAAGGCGAAGTCGAATTTCGCGTCTGACCGCCGGGAATGACCTGAAAAACGACAACGACAGTCGCAAACGGCGCGGCGTGTGACGGTGACTTGGTGCCTTCTGCATCCTGCCAGCAGAGGGAGACACCATCATGTCGGATGCAGCCGCCAAGAGCAGACGTCGTCACGGGGGCCGCGCGGGAAACACCCAGCGGCGCGGTGGATCGGTGATCGACCAGATGCCGTGGCGCATCCCCGTCAACACCGACCGGCCGACCGAGCCCCTGACCGAGGAAGGCGTCCAGGCGATCCATGAAGGCGCGATGCGCATCCTCGAGGAGATCGGCATCGTCTTCCTGAACCCCGAGGCGGTGGCGATCCTGAAGGAAGCGGGCTGCAAGGTCGATGGAGACATCGTCTATTTCGGCCGCGACTTCATCATGGAGATGGTCGCCAAGGCGCCCGCAGAATTCACCATCACGCCGCGGAATCCCGACCGCGCCATTCCCATCGGCGGGCGCAACATCCTGTTCGGCAACGTCTCGTCCCCGCCCAACTATTTCGACATGGAGATCGGCAAGAAGGTCCCCGGCACGCGCGAGATGTGCGCCAACCTCCTGAAGCTGACGCAGTATTTCAACTGCATCCATTTCGCCGGCGGCTATCCGGTGGAACCCGTCGACATCCATGCCAGCGTGCGTCACCTGGACGTTCTCTATGACAAGCTGACGCTGACCGACAAGGCGATGCATGCCTATTCCCTCGGCAAGGAACGGGTCGAGGACGTGATGGAGATGGTGCGCATCGCGGGCGGGCTGACGCACGAGGAGTTCGACGCGAGCCCGCGGATGTACACCAACATCAACTCGACCTCGCCCTTGAAGCACGACTATCCCATGCTCGATGGCTGGATGCGGCTGGCGCGGCGCGGGCAGGGCCTGGTGGTGACGCCCTTCACCCTGGCGGGCGCGATGGCGCCGGTGACGATGGCGGGTGCCGTGGCGCAATCCATCGCCGAGGCGCTCTGCGCCATCGCGCTGGCGCAATACATCCGCCCCGGCGTGCCCTGCGTGATCGGCACCTTCACCTCGAACGTCGACATGAAGTCGGGCGCGCCCGCCTTCGGCACGCCCGAATACATGCGCGCGACCCAGATGACCGGGCAACTCGCGCGGTTCTACGGTCTGCCGATGCGGTCCTCGGGGGTCTGCGCGGCCAACGTGCCGGACGGCCAGGCCATGTGGGAGACCTCGAACAGCCTCTGGGCCGCGGTGCAGTCCGGCACCAACATGGTCTATCACGCGGCGGGCTGGCTGGAAGGCGGGCTGATCGCCTGCCCCGAGAAGTTCATCATGGATTGCGAGATCCTGCAGCAGATCGAACGCTATTTCGAACCCGAGGTCATCGCCACCGGTCCCGAGGACATCGCGCTGGACGCGATCCGCGAGGTGGGCCATCAGGGCCATTTCTTCGGCATCCAGCACACGCAGGACCGCTACACCAAGGCCTTCTACCAACCCTTCCTGTCGGACTGGAAGAATTTCGAGGGCTGGGAGGCGGCGGGTGCCATGTGGACGCCGGAACGCGCGCATCTGCAGTTCAAGGAAATCATCGGCAGCTTCGAGCCGCCCCCGATGGACGCGGCGATCCGCGAGGAACTGGCCGAATTCGTCGAGCGCCGCAAGCGCGAGGGCGGCGCGCCCACCGACTTCTGAACCGCAGACGCGCGCCGGGGCGCATTTCGCCTTGGTGGCGCAGGCAGTTGGCGCTAGCGTCGGGCCTGGCACCGGTCAGGGAGGAGCGTCAGGCGTGACAGACCGCGAAGCAGCGACCGAGGCGGGCCTGGGGCAGCGCGCGGCGCTGATCCTCTTCGGCGCCGTGGCGGGCTGGGCGCTCTGGGCGCTGGTCGATCTCTGGTCGGTGGCGGGCCTCGACGGGCGCGTCTTCGTCGCCGTCTTCACGCTGGCGTCGGTGTTCTTCGGGGTCGCCCTGGCGCTGGTGGGGCCCTTGTCGATGCCGCGCGCGGGCGCGGTGGCGGGGGCGCTGGCCCTGCCGCTCGCGGGGCTGATGACCTGGGCCAGTTTCCGCTTCGAGCAGCCCGCGCAGTTCCTGGACAACGGCCCGGCCGTCCTGATGGCGGGGCTGATCGTGCTGCTGGCGACGCCCTTCCTGGCGGTGGCGGCGCGCGGCACGGACCGTGTCACCGAATATGCGGCGCTCTTCGATGCCGCCTGGACGATCACGGTGCGCTTTGCGGCGGCCTGGGTCTTTGTCGGCGGCTTCTGGCTGGTCATCCTGATGTCGGATGCCCTGCTGGAACTGGTCGGCCTCGACGTGATCGGCGCGATCCTGCGGCCCGACTGGGCGCGGTTCACGGTCAGCGGGGCGGTGCTGGGCCTGGGCCTGGCGGTGGCCTACGAGTTGCGCGACTACGTCTCGCCTCATCTGCTGTTGCGGCTGTTCCGGTTGCTGCTGCCGGTTCTGGTGGCGGTAGTCTCGGTCTTTCTGGCGGCGCTTGTGGTTCGCGGTCTGTCGGACCTGTTCGGCGAGATCTCGTCCGCGGCGACCCTGATGGGTGTCGCGCTGGCGGCGATCACGCTGATTTCCACGGCGCTCGACCGCGACGACGCGGATGGCGTGCGCACGCCCGGCATGAAGGCCGCGGCGCGCATCCTGGCCCTGATGCTGCCGGTGGTGGCGGCGCTGGCGGCCTGGGCGGTGGTGTTGCGGGTGGCTCAGTATGGCTGGACGCCCGACCGGGTGCAGGCGGCGGTGGCGGCGGGGGTGATCCTGGTCTATGGCCTGGCCTATGCGGCGGCGGCGCTGCGCGGACGCGGCTGGCGCCGGCGCATCCGGCAGGCCAATGTCTGGATGGCGATGATGGCGCTGGGCGTCGCCTGCCTGTGGCTGACACCGGTCCTGAACCCGCAGCGCATCGCCGCCGATGACCAGGCCGAGCGGTTTCTCTCCAGCCGCTCCGAACTGTCGCAACTGCCGGTCTGGCAGATGCAGCACGACTGGGGCCGCGCGGGGCAGGCGGCGCTGGCGCGGGTCGAGGGCG